>JBLKOV010000017.1:0-7558 GCA_047603085.1 Candidatus Woesearchaeota archaeon | reverse complement strand
AAATTCGATATGAACTTTTGCAACGACAAATAACGCAAATTGTCAGACACGAATCTATTCGTCAGATGAAAAAGAAATAGATTTTACCACAATATGTGCAAAATCAGTCTCGCATAGCTCTTCTGCTTTTTTTGTTAAACTACCGCAATGAATATAATACGTTGGCAACCGAAGAATGCTACCCCTCACATATGCTTGACTGATATCAGCATCATTTGATTTTTTCTTCTCTTTGATTTTGAGATACACTTTCTGTTTACCCAAGGGCGTTGGCATCCAAGCTATGACATCAAACTCAGAGTTTTTGCGAATAACATCAACTTGTATAACTTCAATACTTTTCTGAACAAAATACGATTCATAGCGTGAAAAAACAGAATCTTCCTCTACCAGCACGCTTCCTTTTTTTGGTGGTACTTGTTCACTTCGCACCGTATCCTGAGTAATTGGAGGAGTAGCAACTTTTTCTTCGGTAGAAGCAGAAACTTCTTTTGTGACAGATTCTTTTTGCACAACAGGCGGTATCTGAGTAGGTGGTTTTTGTAATGTGACAAATCGCTTTTGAACAATCTCAAGCATTTCTTCATTAGAAAGTAAATACCACTTCCAATATAATTCATCACCCGTTGGTGTTCTCACCTTTAAGGGTTTTGCAAAATCATGTAATGCTCGCAAACAGGTTCGCATTAGTGGAGTTTGCTTTGAATCTTGTAACACTTTTTCTTTTTTTAATAACTCAAATGCTTGGCGATCCTTTTCATTCATTTTCTCTGCCAATTTTTGAATACCCTCGATTTGAGAATCAACGTAATATAGTGGTGAGCCACTCCACTTTTGCTTCGTCATCATTATTGACCCCCATTTAGATAAATCACTCAATAATGCTCCAATAAGCATCGTATCAGCATCAATAACCTCACTAATTTGTGCAGGAAGAACCGGACCTTTCTCTTTGACAATTGTTAAAATTTGGTCATGTGTAATCATTACGTTATCAAAGTAATCAAGAATTTATAATGCTTGCGATTATAATGGAGTCTTATACAACGGCACTGCCATAAAAACGAGTGATTTTTACATCCTCAGGTCAAAACTTCTTAAGAAACTATGACTCGTGCGTCGCAGGGGGACGTCCCTTACGGGGATGCAGCACAGTTAAAAAGAGTTATGTAAGTTTTGAAGATGTATAAATCACTCAAAAAGTTGACAGTGCCTATACAACAGAAAACTTATAAATTCTAAAACCCCAAATTATGTTAATATGGGATTATTCGGATTATTCAAACAAAAAATACAACCAAGAAAAGCAAAAATTGTGTTAGCAGCAATGCTTTTATCAACACCACTTGCACAAGCTCACGCATCCTCAGCACTACATGAACTTTCTCAAAAAGCAACATATACACAGAATATATCTGATTCACAAGCGGTGACACGAATTCGTCACGAGCTTTTACAACGCGAACTTTCGGTAGATGAGGCACACCAAATAATACAAAGAGCTCACAGTAGTGTAAGAATACCCATTCTCAAAAGTTTCGTAGAAATGCAAAGTGATAATTCTCGCGCATTAGCAGAAACTCGATTACTTGAAACTGCAAAATACATTACTCAGAGAAATAGAATATATCTTAATTCATATAGAGAACAAATACAACTCATGGACACAGAAAAAAATCCGGAAAAAGCAAATACGTATTATTTACAAGCAGGTTTAGAATTTCGAAAAATCTTTGAGAATAATCAAATACTTCTTGCACTCTTTGTGCAAATCGAACACAATCATCATTACTCACGTCATTTTCATAACGAACTTGCAAAAGAAGTAAAACGAAATCTTCATATATATGATAGTGTGCTTCGTTAAGGACGTACCCAATGTACATCAAAATAGGATACATCTAACTCATCATCAACAATTGCGAGTAAAATGTGTTTTCTTGTCGAATGAGCCACACGGTTTTTTGATGAAAATTCATTCCATCGTATTTTCTGTGTTTCATGTATTGGATACACAATCCACTTTGCGTGTGCTTCTCCTGGTCTTGTTCCCTTATCATATACACGAAAGTCACTCCCAAATTTTAAGGCAGTTTTCACGATATATCCCTTTGATCGTAAATCTGCAAATACAGTATACCGTAATGATAAAGAGGAATCAAACCGTTTGAGCTTTTGAAATAATCTCTCAAAAGTATACTCCGTTTTTTTTAAATCAAATACACTAAGTTTTTCAATAGATACAAGATAGAGTGCTTCAACAAAACTAAAATGTACTTGACCTTTTAATTTGATAACGCCGTATTGTGAACGAGAGCTCAAATCACGAGCAACATCATCATCATAAGAAACAATGACATTTTTATCTAATACTGCAACTGCTTTCTTTTTCATATGAATAGAATATATCTTCTGACATATAAAACTTCTGTCTCTCTTAGAGTACTCCGACCATTATGGATGTTGCAAGTAGATTAAAGACAAGCAGAATAATCACCGAAATACCAATATACAATCCCATACTCTTAATCATATTTTTCCCAATGAGATACCTCTCATTAATAGGATCTACACCTTTTTGAATTCCATTTACGAGAACCGACAGAATATAGATAACTTGTAATACATATAATCCAACAATAATCGAGAAAAAATACGCAGGAATACCGTCACCAAACATTTGTAAAATCGCAGTTACACCACCACCCACTGGAGCTTGATCACCTGTTTCAACAGCTTCACCTAATGTCAATCGAAGTTGTAATAAAATAGTGGATATCATCGATGTAATACCTAATACAATACCCGAAATAATAGGAGTCAAAAAGTTTATTTGTGAGCGCATAGATGAAATAACTTCAGCCATTAAATCTTGTAGTCTCTCATTAACTCTGTTCATCTCTTTGATATACCGCGCTACATTTGAGATGGCATTTGATGCAACTAGCGGTCCTTTTTGCGCACTCTGCGTTAAAATTCTCATTGAACTTTCAATTAAATTTGAGGGATAATACACTAAAGCACCAACTTTTGGATCAAAGATGGCATCATTCACACTCATACCCATTTTTTGAATATTTGTTGAAACGATACGGAAAAATTTCCCACTTCGAGAGTTAGGCATATTTCGGGCTACTTTTTCAAAGGCTATCTCAGCAGGTAATCCGTCACCCATTCTGTTACCTAATTGAAATAATGCGCTTGTAAACTCAACTTCAAGTTTTTCAGTATCAGTTCTCATTTTCATTAATCTATTTGATTTGAGGGAAAAAAAGAGTGCGAGACCCATAGCAATACTAAAGGGGAGTAATAATGATAATAATGTGGCTCCTAAACCATAAGGTCCTTTCTCAATATGACGTTGACCTGGTTCTGTTGAATTAAAATATCCCAGTAAACATAGAGAATAACCACAAGGTGGTTGCATTGTTTGTTCTGCACCTGGAAGACCTACATCTTCAAAGCCAATAAAATGCAAAACAACTGGAAGAAGTGTAAAGAATAAACCAAATACTATGAGCAGGACTAAGATCGGTACCGGAGGAATAGTATATTCTTTTGAACCAATCTTTACTGTGGGTTTACTCAATTCTCGAACAAGTGGGTTATCCTCATCTATTTCAACGCCACCATATCCAGATGGTCGCGTACTTAAGATTCGTTTTCCCATAAAATAAATACCGATGGGTAAAAACACATTATACACAACTGCAATATAATACCATTCTACGCCACCCATAAAATTGACCATTAACGGTAATATAATCAAACCTAATATAGGTAGGACTATACCAAGCATGTGTAAAGCAGTGATAGGAGATTGTAAATTATGTGCATAGTGAAGCATTTTATCAAATGTTTCTTCTAGTATTAAATCAAGTGCTTTGTCTAATAATTCTTGTCGCTTCTGTTCATCAGATTCATATAATGAACCCATAATAACATGCATACTTTCAACAAATTCATCATTATAACTATCCCAATTATGTAAATAATTTTCTAAAGAATCAAAAACATTCTCATATTTTTCCGTTTCAACATCCCATATAACTTTTTTTAAATCCATCGACAAGGGTTTAGCTAAGTGTTTAGATGCAAAGTCGATTGCTCGTTCTAAATTAGATGTATGTCGCATATAGGTTACAATATAAAAAACCGCAAGAACCATTTGATTACTTGCTTTCATACGCCAATTTTGAGCAAGAAAGGCAGGTAATTGATACAACGGAACCATCATAATAAGTCCTGCAACAACAAACATAAAGAGTAAAATCATGCTTTGAAAAATTATATACACTAACATGGATGAAACCATGATAAATGTTAAGGGAAGAATTACAGCAGCAGACATCACACCTGATGGTGTTACTTGAAGATGTATTGTATCAATGTCTTCTTGCATTTTTTTTGCAGAAACTTTATCAGGCGAGAGCGGAATATTTTTTTCAAAAAACTGACAAATTTGCTCATACCAATTCATATGAGCTAACACATTTTCTTGTTTGAAATTTAGATATTCGCTTGAAACTGGACCATCTCCTTCATGCATATCTTCAGCAGTTAAGACATCGCGAAATTGAGTTTGAATTTTTCGTTCATATTTTTCACGTAAATTCTCTATCTTTTTCTCCATTGTCTATTTCCTATCCGTACGAAGGTGTTTCTTGTAATTCTTTATCAGCCTTAAATGCTCGTACTTCTTTAATTAACCATGATTTCCAATCATAGAGAACTTTTTCATTAAATGCATCAAGTGATTTTAGATTTTTATCAGAACGAATTGTTTCAAATAATCGATGGAATTCATCATTACATTTTATCACAAAAGGGGCTTCCAAAATTTCAGGTAATTCCATTTCATCAGAAATCCTAACAAGTTCTTCTTTTAATTTCCCGCGTAACATAATATTTTTCCAAACAGCATCCCAATCGCCTGCAAACTCTTTAATTTTTCCTGCTATTTCTTTTAAGACATCCGAATCTCCACCAATTAATGCATCGGTTGGTTCTAACTCATCTGTTAAAGGATTATATTTTAATAAATCGACAAAACCATTTTCACTTTGAGGATCATCATTCCAATCTTTTCGAACTTCAGTGATCGATAGAACTCGTCGAAATTTATGTAAACCATCTGCCGAACGTATTGGGTTTGCTATAATGATAATATCTGTTGCTTTAAACGATGTTTTTGGAACACCAATATCATTCACAACCCTGTCAAAAATACCGTATGGAGAATCGCCGTGAATTGTTCCTGCAACAACATTTGCTGCAGCACCGACACGCATCGCTTCATATAACGCTTTTGCTTCTTTACTTCGAACTTCTCCAACAAATAATGCCGAATCACCTAAACGCAATGTTGCACGAATACCATCACTTGCATCCATTTCATTAGATTTAGCACCTAATGCTGAGGCAACTTTCATTGGCTGAATATTAAATCCTAATTGTCTGAGTTGCTTGGTTGGAAGCTCTAGTGTATCTTCAATCGTGATCATACGATACCGTCGCATAATTTCAACCATTATACTAGATAAAAAAGATGATTTACCACTACTTCGAGTTCCTGCAATAAGCATTGAACGTGAACCATCAACTAAAAAACTAATAAGGCCTGCTGCTAACGGATTAATCATCTTATATTTCATAAAAAGCGGTAATGTCCAAGGTTTATTTCGATGTCGACGAAATGAAAACGCTAGACCTGATGGGTCTAAAGGATACGTAATGGCTGAAACCCTCACACTTGCATTAGAAAATTCTAACTCAGTATCTAAAATTGGATCCGCCTCATCTAAACTTCGTCCGGATATTAAACGTAATTTTGTTGCCCAACTCTCTGCTTCACTCTTTGTTGGGAGAATATTTGTCACACATTCATCATATTTACCATGTACAATATATATTGGTGTATTTGATTGAGGACTATTTATTGAAATATCTTGCATCTCTTCATCATCAAGCAATACTTCAATTAAACCAAAGCCCACTGTATATCGAACAAGAATTTTGGTGAGCATCTTCAAATCTTTTTTCTTTAATGATAAATTCTTTTTTTTTCCAAGTTCTTGTAACAAATCAAAACCAACATTTGCAAATACTTCCCGTATTCGTTCAGGATCAGTAAATTCTTCTTTTTGTGGTTTGTGTTCTGCTAATATAGTTCGAGCCTCATCAAGTAGCGCATACATGTCATCACTTAATCGAAATTCAGGAGGCATAATGTGATACAAATATTGAATATTATCATCCGTTTGAAAAATGGTAACTTCCGTCTCGCCAATCATAAAAGAATCAATTTCTGTGGCATTCTTTGGATACGTTGCCATTAAACGCGTTAACATAAAGTCAGGTCTAATTGTTGGTGTTAAAAACATCCGATACAAATCCCTATCCTTTCCATCATATCCTGGTAAGTACGGTTGTGCTAAACGAACAAGTTTTACTTTTTGTAATGTATCTATTATGTACTGCAGAATCTGCAAGAATTCATGCATTGCTTTTTCAAGTTGTTCATCGTACACATCTTTTAACTTGACTTGCGTATGCCGATATAGTCGCTTAAATTTGACATATGCGCCAAATGGATCACCCTTGAGATCTTGCATAACGATATTCTGCACTTTGACATATTGAGAATTAAGTGTTTTTACAGTCAATGCATTTAATTGTGAAGATTGTGTTTCAGGAAAAACTAAATGATGTGAACTAATAGCAGTAATAGCCTGTGATAATTCAACAAGTTGTTGTGTTTGCTCATAATCATATTCATAATCACGATTTTGATTAATAATAATTTTTGTTGCAACACGGATTTCCTGGAGATACGTAATGATTTTTGCTAATGATTTTGAATCATCTTCAAGCATTGGTGATAGTGATGATTCTCGTAAATCAACCTGTAGAATTATTTCTTCGCCTTCACGGATTACTTTATATGGATCAGCCATTCCCTCTTTTTCCCCTTACAAGTATTACGACGGTGTTTATTTATAAATATTGCGAGTACAATATACTATAATTTCACGTATTTTCAACTCTACTCCACAAAGTACACTTCTAAAAATTGCACTTCTTGTACTAAAGTCAACGAATACTTCTCAGAAAGAGCAGAAAACAATGTTTCATTCTGTGCATAATCAGGATTTCTCACAAAATAAAATGGTGTTGAGAACGGGTCATCAGGTATAGAGTGAATCCCCCTAACATGTATATTGGGAAAATGAAATGAGAGAGTCATAGCTTCATATTCAGGATGAATCAGGACTTGATCTCCGTCCTCAAATGAAAGCATATGAAATGCAGAGTACATATTTGTCGAATAATGCGTATAGAGTGGCATAATTGAAAGTGCAACTATTAAGAGTATGATGGCGATACGAACAGGTTTTTTGAATCTAAACAATCCATACACCGCAAGTAAAATCAATGGAATAACTAAATAGGAAAAATATCGTGCATAAAAAATTGGTTTGAGAAATGAAAACGCATACACAAATGGAATTGGAAGAAAATAAATGAATAACTGTTTTTTCGGACTCAATAATGCTAA
>JBLKOV010000016.1:0-7938 GCA_047603085.1 Candidatus Woesearchaeota archaeon | reverse complement strand
CTGTATAAAAAAGGTATAGATTATGTTATATTGCCACATTTTCTTGGTGGAAAATATGTTGAGACGCTCATTGCAGAATTTCATAATTCCTCCCAAAAGTTCACAAAAGAAAAAATGCAACATATCTATGAGATACAAAAACGACTCAAATTAGGTCAGACACATCCAAAACATTAGGAATCAAATATAAGTAAATTTTTTTCTTTACGAGAAACATAATTTTGCTTTTTCTGTGAGACTTTTTTTTGGTATTGACGATTACCAGTAAATTGTATACCAATTAAATAGAGACTCGTAAGTAGTGTTACAAGAATCACATTAAATATAATCGCTTGAGTAAAAAAAGGAAATAAGAAAATAAGTGGTAAAAAAAGGAGTGTAAGAATTATTTTTGTCAGACTTTTTTTATGAATATACGTGATGCTTTGAAAAGAAAAGATAAATAAGAGTAATCCTATACTAATAAGCCATGTTGTGTTCGTGCCTGATATAATTCCTTTAAAACCTGACGCTATACAGATTAATCCAACAAATAGGGGGATATGAGCATACAAGAATAATAAACCTAGAGGGTGTGCCGATTCATGTTTTAAACAATCTTCATTAAACCGAAAATACTTCCAAGATATGACGGTAATAAAGAGAAGTCCAGTTATAACAAGAATGACTAAATCAACAGTCAATACTTTTTCAAATGTTGATGCGGTTGTCGAAATTATCATTTCTCCAAGCATAATAACTGTCAATAAACCTAATCTTTCAGGTAGGTGTGTTGATTGGGAAGAAATAGAAGAGAGTGATTGATGGGTAAATATTGGAACAAAAAAATCAATACTAAAAGCAAGAATCCAAATATATATTGTACCAGGAACGAATGCAGATATAAACCATAAGAGTGCTGATATACTAAATGCACTTACAACAATCACTAAATGTGGCGGGAGACTTTTATACTCTAGCATCGCATGCACATAGAGTGCAACTAAACAAAAGCGCGCAAATGCATAACTAAGTGCAAAACCAACAGTATACTGACTAAATGCAAATGGTAAACTTATGACCAAACCAATAACTGATGCCATCTTTAATACTGTAACAATGGCATAAAAAGGAGTCATTTTTTCGAATCTATTAGAAAACATGGTATGGCCAACCCAAACCCATAGTATTGGAAGCGTTAAGAGAATATATGAAAGTGAGTGTGTAATACTTGGTGATTGTTGTAAAATAGTTGCAAGCTGATGTGCTGCTGCAACAAAGACCAAATCAAAGAATAATTCTAGCCAACTAATTTTTCGCTCATAAATTTTATTTGCCATTTTTGATTTCATTTATGATCCGTGCTGATTCACTAAACCAGTGATGAGGATATACAGTTTGAATATTCCATTTTTTCTGTGTGAGAATATACGGTTTTGTAAAATCAAATTCTTTGGAATTATCTTCAGCAGATGAATAGGCAAGATATGCATGCGTGTACGATTTTTGTTTTTTTACTGCACAATGTATTGAAAATGCTTTATTTCCAATATCAGTGTCGTGCGTAATATCTTCTTCAAGTAAATCCTTATGAATACGATCTGAGAATGGATTTTCACTTTTCTTCTGCGTTCCTTTTGAAAGTTTTTCAAGTACGTTTTTGTATGATTTTCCCTCAGATATTGCTTTTGCATATGCTAAATATTCTCCGAGAAGTTTCGGACCAGGCATAGAACCCTTATAGGAAAAATCAGACGGATTAATCGATGCACAAACATAAATTTGTTCTTTAGCCCGTGATATTGCAACATTTAATCTATTTGGTCCGTACATCCCATTAAGTGGTCCGAAATTATATCTGAAGACACCATTTGAATCAAATCCGTATCCGATAGAAAATATAATAACATCTCGTTCATCACCTTGTACATTCTCAATATTTTTGACAAATAATCCAATAAATTCAGAATCTTGTGTGCGATTGAATTCTTCTTCAAGTTGCTGCGCAAAACTCGTATTTTTTTTCATTTCCTCAACAAGCATTTCCTCGATAAGATCCCGTTGTTTTGAGTTGAATGTGATAATACCAAAGGATTTTTTGGTATTTTTTGCAAGTTCTTTTTGGAGAAGTTGAACAACTGCTTGAGCTTCTTTTTTGTTCTCTTGATTATACCAAATACCAGAAACTTTCAAAAATTCAATTGGTTTATGTGAAATCTTTGGTGGGTTTATAATTGTCAAGTTATTATGATAAAACGCAGCATTTGAAAATTCAATAAGTTCAGGCCATGCTGATCGATAATGATATGATAATCGTTTACTTTCAAATACCGTTTTTGTTCGTACGAGTAATGATTCGTCTTCAAGCAGATTTTTTTCTTCATCCGTGTAGGCATAATCCATCTCATCTACACTTGAATGTGTTAAAAAAAAACTTGTAGGAGGTAACTGTTGTTCATCACCTGCAACAATGAGTTGATTACTTCGAACAATTGCAGGTATTGCTTTTTCAATTCGAATTTGCGATGCTTCATCAAAAATTGTCGTGTCAAAAATCTGTTCAAGTGAAAATAACTCGGATGCAGTTTCAGGTGAACACATAATACAAGGATACAATTCAAACAATCCATTATGTCCATATTTTTCAAATAATTGTCTGAGTGTGAGCCTATTTCGTTTTTTGGTAACTTCTCGATAAATATAACTTATCGTATTCTTTTGATCTTGTATTGATTGATTAAATGTGTGAAACAATCCAATGTACTCATTTGTAATTGCTTTTGGTACAAGCTTTGTTTTCTCTTCTAATGCATCAAGCACATCTTTTTGTGTTTGACAATAAGAATCATACGAATATGTTTTGAGAAGTGGTATTTTTTTCTCATATCGTGCAATCCATGATATAGCAAAACTATTTTCCATTATATCTTTGAGAATATCTTTTGTATAGTTTTCTTTTGGAATAGCTTCAAGACATTTGTTGTAGATATATTTTTCTGTAGATGAAAACGATTGGCACAATTGATCATGTTTTTTGTATAATGATAATCTCTGTGAGATTTGTGTTATGTGGTTCAGTTCTGTATCAAAGGATTCATTTTTTGTAAAAGATTTTCGAATTTTTTGGATGATTTTTGGATTGATATATTTAGCGATATAGGATAATGAGGTATCAAATTCGTAAATCGTTGGCTGGATATTCATCCATCTCTGTGTTGTTTGTGTTAAATGTTGTTCTCGTATAATTTTTGCATATGTACGTGAGATATAAAACCAGTAAGGGTTAAAAAAGCGGAAAAATGAATCTTTAAATGTGTTATAATGAACCAATCGGGAACCCATTTTTTTGAGTTTACCAAAGTTATTTGGTGCGTGTGTAAAATCTTCTGTAAAATCTTTTTTTGTAAATGTTGAGCGAAAATGAGCGTTGAGTAATTCGAGTTTTTTCAGATGTTGCTTAAACAATGCTTCATCTATTTTATGTAATTTCCGTTTTCCATAGAACGGGTGTGTTTTTTCTTGTAATTCGTATCCGTATTCACATATTTGTTGAAAAGCAAGAATGAGATTTTGTGATTTTTCTTTTGTATACTTGCTACATTTTTTTGGAAGCTCTATAAATGGTAGCTGTGGATTAGCTTGTGTGTAGAGTTCATAGAGTGAATAATTGATGGGGAGCTTATTCAAGTAGATTTTTTTGAGTTGGTCTAAATCTTTTAATCTTGATTCTATGGATGTATGCAAAGTATCCAGTTGAGTAACATCTTCTTTTTTGACATCCTGATATGATTCGATATCTCGCGCAATCTTTGCAAATATTTCGTTTCGATCAATTCGTGCATCATGAATGAGTAATGTATGTAAATCTAAATGTTTTGATTGTAATCGATTTGCAACGACATCAAGTGCTGCTCGTTTATCACAAACCATTAATATCTTTTGTTTTGCTTTCATTTTATCTGCAATAATATTTGTGATAACTTGGGATTTACCCGTTCCAGGAGGTCCATGAATAACAAGGCCTTTACTTTTTTTTGCCGCATAAATAATATTTTCCTGACTTGCATCTGGAATTGAGATTGTTGCTAAATCGGACTCTGAAAAATTAATCTGTTCTTGAGGTTTTTGTACTTTTTTTCCTAATAAAATCTCGAGTAACTCATTTGTGATAGATTCGGATATCATTGAATCATAATCATTACTTAATGATGAGTCTCGCTGGGTGAATTGACCTAGCACTGCAAATGGTTTGAATATAATTCTTGATTCTGATTGCTGAATGTCTGGATGCTCAACATATTCAGCAAATGGTATAATATCCATAGATTTTGGTTCGGTAATTGTAATTTCAAGCACCTTGAATAATTTTTTTGCAGCTTCAAGTTTATCATCTGCTTCCTGTAATGCAGTTATTTGCTCAGGTAATACGGTATGAGCACCTTTGCTAAATTTTGTGAATCCACGAAAAAAGGTTTCATTTATTTGTGGAGAACCAGTTGTTTTGAGTTTTATGACTTGTTCTTTTCGATCGAGAATTATTTCAACAGGATAGAGGATTAATGGTGCGCGAAATTCTGTTTTATCGTGGTAATGTCCCTCAACAAAGGGATAACCAACATAACATTCCCTATATCCTTTTTCGTGATAACTATTTGTGATATCTCTGTACAATTGGGTTAATTTTTGTTGAATATGCGTATCTGTCTTTTTGACACTACGTAGCGAAATGAGCGGTATATCCTCTTTTGATTTTCTTATTGATGAAAGTATGTGATCAATTTTGACTTGTGAAACTTGTGTGAGTTCATGTAAATCAAATACTTTTTTTTGCACAATTTTTTTACAAAAAAGTGAACGATTTCGCTTTGAGATATCTTGCAGTCGCTGTTGAAAGGATTCTAGCACATTCATATGGGTTTTTAATCAATTTGAGTTTAAAAACCTATCTTTTTTCGGTATTGTGAATACTAAAATCGGTAGATTTGAAACCAAACATTTATAAATTCACTATTTTTTCGGATTTGTATGAAAAGAAGTTCACGTAGATGGAAGAAAAAAGGTCAAATGCGTTGGAAGTGGCAACGTAAGAAAATTAAAAAAGAAAAACAGAGACGATTACGAGCCTAAATATAGGCTTATACCTATTCTCTGTTTTTTTTCAAAGGATATTCTATGGATAAAAAACATTCTGTGAAAATGTTGGAACTACACAGCGATGAAGTTTCTCAACTATCGCAGATTCTTTCGCAAAAAAAAGCTCAAAAAATTCTTGAGGTATTAGCAAAAGAACCATTATCAGAGTCACAAATCGCTGAAAAACTTGGATTTGCACTCTCAACAGTGCATCATAATGTGCAAAAACTCGTGCAAGTAGGAATGGTTAAAAGTACGAAATTTGAGTACTCAAAAAAAGGTCGGGAAATTCAACATTACGAATTAACACATAATCCAATTATTATTCAAACAAAACCTTCTTTTTCAATGTCTTTTCTGCAACAGCTCATTCCAGGAGTGCTTATTTTTCTCTCGGGTTTTTTTCTATACCAATTTTATGTACCAGAGGTTGAGGTAGAACCGCAAATCATGCGAATGAGTGATGAAGTTATTGCAACATCGACGACTCAATTAGATTTTTTTTTTTTTTTTGCTTTGGTATCTCTTGCTATCATATGCATGAGTTTTGCAATTACCTATTTGCTTTCAATGAGAAAAAAAGTCTAAGTTCTCAGTATGTGCGTGAATAAACTGATTATTGGTAATCGTAAATCTTTTAAACACGTTCTTTATGGTATACTATATGAAGGTATTGCTCATCGTAAAAGGACTTGTACAATATGAAAATTCAGTACTCATTGTACAGCGAAGTGCACACGAAAAATTCGGTGCAAATAGATGGACAACTCCTGGCGGGCATGTTGAAAAACATGAATCTTTAGAAGATGCGATAGTTCGCGAAATTAAAGAAGAAGTAGGATTAGATGTACAAGTTTTAAGAATTATTCATACATCATTTTTCCAAGCAGAGGATGCTGACACGCAAGTATTATCGGTTGAGTTCTTATGTGAATCTGATTCAAAGGATGTTTCATTAAATGAAGAATTACAAGATTATCGCTGGATAACAGAAATCCCAAAAGACATATTCTTGCATTCTCGAATAAAACACATAATAAGGGAAGTACTATGAGACGATTTCGCAAAAAATATGGGGAGTATAAAACAGATATCTGTCCCTATTGTGGAAAAAGTGCGATGGTCAAAAACGCAATGGGTCTGAATGTGTGTAAAGAGCACAAGGAAACGACTCAAGATCCGAACTTACGTACTTCAACGGGTGAGTGGTTAGAAGTCAAAGTTGGAAAATTTGGTAATTATTGTTATTCTCCAACCCGAGGTAGTATATCGGTAAAAGACGTATTTTTGATGATGGGGAGGGATGTTGAACAATGAATACATTATTTTTACTTCCACCGTCTGAGGGCAAACATGCTGGTGGGGATCAAAAACCATTAGAACATATCAAAAATGAAACTGCGCAAGTTATTCAAAAAATTCAGACGCAGAAAGATCTTGAAAAACTCTACGGTGTGAAAACTGATTTTGCACAAAAAGCACATGCATTAAACTTAAGTATACAAACACAACAAACACTTCCTGCAATCAAACGATATGCAGGTGTTGTCTACAAAGCATTGGATTATGAATCGCTCGATAAATCTGCTCAAACTTTTTTTCATATTTACTTTCGAATTGTCTCACCATTATTTGGATTAGTCAAACCGAATCAATTATTGCCTGAGTATAAATTAAAATTTCAGAAATTATCTTTGCAAACATATTGGCAACCTTTCTTTCAAAAACAACTAAAATCGTTTTTTGTTATCGATTTATTAGCCCAAGAACAGCGAAAAGCTGTTGCATATGATACTGGTATCAAAATTGATTTTTGTCTGAAAAAAAATGGAAAATCAACACCTGCAGGTCATAACGGGAAATATATTAAGGGTCGATTTATTCGATATGTTGTGCAACACGAATATACAAAACCAGAAGATTTCTTGACTTTTACTGAAGATGGATTTATTGGACGATTGCTTTGTGATACTCATTTAGTTTTTGAAAAAGAAATGTAAAATCACAGATTTTATAAAGAAAAAAGAGAAATACTCTCTATGCAGTATAAATCCCAGACAGCTGTAGAATATTTACTCATTTTAGCAGTCGTATTACTTATAGTTGGTGTCTTTGCATCTTTATCTATGGATTTCTCACAGTTTGAACGAAGCACAGAACTTGAGCAAACTCAGTTACGTTTGGAAAGTGTCGCTGTTTTGGCATATAAAGTAGATTCAGATGAAATTATATTTGAAGTTCAGAATACCAAAGATTATTCAATTCGTATCACAGAAGTTCAAGTAAGTGGTATTGTGTGTAATGCAGAAAATACAGATATTTTACCATTATTGCTTCGTGTTGAACAAGTTGCGCGAGTGGTATGTGAAGAAAATTTTGAAAATATCACGCAGGTACCGACATTTGCGTTTGAATATGAGGTTCCTTCTCAGAACCAAGTTCGACAAACGGCAAATTTTGTACAAGTTAATAAACCTCCTTTTTTTACTAATATTCCAAGAATTGAGTTAGAAGAATTCTCTGGTTTACATGAAGATGTATTACAACTTCAAGACTATGTTGTTGACTTGGACGGTGATGAAATTCAGTTTGTATTTGTAAATCAGTCAAATAGTAATTCTGCTAATTGTAATATATCGCCTACGGGGAGTGTTTCATGTTATGCAAACATTTCGGGTATGTCGGAGGTTTTTGTGAATGCAAGTGATGGTGAATTTACTGCCACCTCGAGTTTTTTTGTGAATATTTATAGCTAAATTGTACCTATGTCTTTTGTGTGTTTAGAAACAGGTGCAAATGTATGTTATCATGCAGGTTCGTCTATTG
>JBLKOV010000015.1:0-8398 GCA_047603085.1 Candidatus Woesearchaeota archaeon | reverse complement strand
CGTAAATAAGAAGGGGAGACGATGGATGGTAAGTTTTGAAAACCTAGATGAAGATATTCAAAAAGGTGTAGACCTTATTGTATATGATGGAGAAATTGAAGGAACACCGTCAAAAATCATTAAATTTGATCCTGTTGATGTAGTGGATCGTAGCTCAAAATGAAAACTATTATTCCTGCGCTTATTGGATTAAATTTTGTTATATATCTTTTGCAATTAAGTATTCAAGGATTTACAGAGACATTCATTCTGAGTCGTTCACTTGTATTATCTGAACCCTGGCGACTACTTACCTCGGTATTTTTGCACAGTGAGGCGACATTTATTCATATTTTGTTTAATATGCTCGTACTTTTTTATTTTGGACCTGTTTTAGAGCGCCGATTAGGTGTGAGAAATTTCATCATATTTTATCTGACGAGTGGAATCGTGGCATCCCTTGCGTACATTAGCCATACGCCAGGTTTTGGGTTGGGAGCTAGTGGTGCGTTACTTGCAATCCTAGGAGCAGTAGCTATATTACATCCTCGAATAGAAGTATATTTATTCTTCTTTATCCCTATGAAATTATGGGTTTTAGTCTTATGTATCGGATTATTTGATTTTATTGGCTTATTCTATCCAATGTTGAATATAGGTCATGCAGCACACTTAGGTGGTTTGCTCTTTGGTGTACTGATTGGAAAATTCTTACAAAAAAATCAACAAACATTTCAGAGAAGACCACAAAGGCGAATGCTTTCGCAAAATGATCTCGATGCTTATATGCGAACGGGAAGAATTTAACATTCAGAGATTACTGTATTTGTAGTCTGCAGTGTCTTTGCTGAAAAGAACGCAACCACAAAAACGAGTGATTAATACATCATCAGGTCAAAACTTCTTAAGAAACTATGACTCGTGCGTCGCAGGGGGATGTCGTTGGCGGGGATGCAGCACTATAGACGAGAGGTATATAAGTTTTGAAGATGTAGTAAACGACGGCAATAGGTCATATATCGATTCGTCGTTTACTAACTAGTTAAAGACAAAAACAATATTTTTCATTATAATATACTTGTGTCTTTAACTAATGTGCTAATCACTCAGAAATTTGTATGCGCTCTGAAAAGAATATATTTAAAAACAATAAGGAATAAGTTTATTGTATGGGGAAAAACGTCAAATATATTATCGTTACAGGGGGAGTTCTTTCCGGTCTTGGAAAAGGTGTGACTAGTGCGTGCATCGGCAAATTATTATCAAATTCATACAAAGTTGTTCCAATAAAATGTGATGGATATCTCAATGTTGATCCGGGAACAATGAATCCTGTCGAACATGGTGAAGTATTCGTATTAGATGATGGCGGAGAAGTTGATCTAGATTTTGGTCATTATGAACGGTTCTTGCATGTTTCATGTAAAATAGATTGGAATTTAACAAGTGGGAAAATTTTTCAGTCACTTGTGGAAAAAGAACGAAGAGGTGATTTTCTTGGAAAAACAGTTCAAGTTATTCCTCATGTGACTGGTGAAATTCGCCAGCGTTTTGCAAAAATCGCACAAGAAGAAAATGCTGATATTTTACTTATTGAAATTGGCGGAACAGTTGGTGATATTGAAAATTTATGGTACTTAGAAGCTGCACGTGAACTCATTCAAAAAGTTGGTCGAGAAAATATTGCATTTGTACACTTGGGATTAGTGCCAGAACAACAGGGTGAGCAAAAAACAAAACCTTTACAACAGAGTTTAACCATGCTACGTCAACACGGAATTTTTCCAGACATTGTTGTTGGTCGAAGCAGACAAAAATTAACGCAGCGTTCAAAAAATAAAATTCATTGGTTAGATAATATCGGATTAGATTCTATAATTAGTAATCCTGATTGCGAGTCAATTTATGAACTCCCTATTATATTTCAAGAAGAAGGACTGGATAAAAAGTTACCACAAGTGCTTGGATTAAAACCATGTGAATCATTGACAGAGTATAAAGAACTTGTTCAGAAAGTTATGCATCCATCTAAACATGTCAAAATTGCAATTTGTGGAAAATATACCGAACTTGCTGATTCGTACATCAGTATTGTTGAGTCATTAACTCATGCAGGTGCACACTTAGATACTCGAGTCGAAGTAGTCTGGGTTGAAACAACTGATTTTGAAACACAGCCTGAAAAAATTCCAAATATTTTTGCTGATATCCAGGGGGTTATTATACCAGGTGGTTTTGGAACTCGTGGTACGGAAGGAAAAATAAAAGCGATTGAATATGTCCGAACACATGATATACCATTTTTAGGGATTTGTTATGGATTACAATTAGCAGTGATTGAATTTGCTCGAAATGTATGTGGATTACCTGATGCGAATTCTGTTGAAATTCAAGAACAAACACCGCATCCAGTTGTTGACTTAATGCCAGAGCAAAAAGAAGTCTTGCATAAAGGAGCCTCTATGAGACTGGGTTCATATGATGCGCACATGAAAGTTGATTCATTGATAGCAGGATTATATACGCAGATTTTAGGAACACAGGATATTGTACACGAAAGACACAGACATCGATTTGAAGTAAACCCTGAATATCATGAAATGTTACAAGAGAAAGGACTCGTATTTAGTGGTGTATCGGAGGATAAACGACTAGTTGAATTTTGTGAGCTATCAGAACATCCATATTTTGTTGCGACTCAAGCTCATCCTGAATTAAAATCAAAATTAGAAAAACCTGGACCATTATTTTATGGTCTGGTTCAATCTGCTCTCTTACAGAAGTGATTGTTCATCAGTATCTTCAAGATCAGTATCAGTATCAAAATCAATACTTTCATTTTTATGTTCTGATTCTTCTTGAAGTCGATATTTTTCAGCCATAATGTCAAATAATTCAGGTTGAATTTTGAGAATATCTTTGAGTGTTAAAAATCCAGATAATTTACCTTCGTGCAGTACAGGTGCATGACGGATATCAAAATTATTCATGGTTAGCATTGCTTCATGAATATCCATTTGAGGTGTAATACTAATAACATCTTTAGTCATGATTTGCGAAATTTGAACATCTTTTGGGTGTAAACCTTGAGATATGACTTTTCGAATAAGGTCGCCTTCAGTTACAATACCAGCAAGATTTTGTTTATCGTTGTCTAACACAATTAAACTTCCTAATCTGTGTTTAGCCATTATCTCTGCACATGATGCAACAGTATCATTATGTGTTACTGTCACTGGCATTCTTGTCATCGCGTCCAAAACTGTATACCCTGTTTCCATAATTTCACCCATACCCTCTTTTACTAAGAAAAGGAAAAACATAATAGTATTTAAACTGTTTGGTTTTTGTAATGAAAAAAAGAAAAACTTTCGTATAAAGTTAATTATACAAAAGTATTTGCACATCTTTGCCAAAAATTTTCTGCAAATCAACAAAAATTTGGTCTTGGATGTAGATATCTTTTGAAGATTTCATTGACACTATAGCTTTTTCGAGTTCTTCAATAGAACTGTCCTCAACATTTTCTAATCCATTATGTTCTGTGATGCGAGCTTTTGATATTTTCTTCTCTTCAGCTTGTATATCATGAATAATAAATGCTGTCTTTTGCAAGAGTAAAACTTCTCCATGCGTATTTCCATGTTTGACTTTAATCTTGAGCTTTTCTAGTTCAACACCTTTTTGTCGTTGGATAAATTCTACTAATATTCGAATAAGCTCTTGAGATTGAATACTTACTTTTTCAATTTCAGATTTATGTAATTTTCCTTTTACATGATCTTGTTGTGCCTTACATAAATGTTCGAGCATTCTCACTGATCGTTGAGGTAAATCTCCTTTTTCAACTATCTTTTCTGTAAAAATCTTCAGTACTGAATCAGCAGTAACTTTATCCTTAATTTTTTTGAGTTTACAAATATCTCTGATAATAGTAAGCACATGATCAAACGTGTACTGTACTGATTGGCTAATTTGTTTTGTTTGAATGTCCGTAAATAATTTTTTGATTCTCTTTAAAAAATCCTGTGCATCAGTGAGCAACCTATCAATGTCTTTTCCGCTCACTTTTTTCTGGGAACCATGCTCAAGTCCTTTTCGAACTTTAATGTTATGTTCGAGAATTTTTACATACTTGTCTTCAAGTAATTTTTCTTTTTTTACAAAAACCTTTCGTAACAGTTCAGGCGTTTCCTTCGGAGTAGGTGGAGCTAATCCATACATCATTAATGCGGCCTGTGAAGGATATAAAATCGAGTAAAATGTGTCTTCCATTCCAAGTTCATTTAATTTGAGTTGCATTCTTTCAAGCATTTGTTCTCCAGTGCTCATGTACATATCAATTGCTTCCATACTTGGTTTAACTTTACCCATTTGAAGCAGTTGTTTCCATGGCATGAATACTCCTCTGTCATAGAATGGTACACCATCTCGTAAAAATGTGAAAATAACTGGGTTTGCTTCTTTAATGGAATCCCAAAAATCAGTGAGAATATATGTTTGAATATTGAATGCTTTTCTGATACCTGTCAGTTCACTTGCTTGTGCACTCATACTAATAATGATCGAGCGAAGTTTATCTTTTAATTCAACTCGTGACATTTTTTTCACGTCAGTATCATCAATAACAATGAATACATCAACATCACTTTCAGGGTTTGCTTTACCTTGCACAAGACTTCCTGCAAGAACGTAACTCACAATGTATTTCTCAAATTTTTTGAGAACCATTTGTTTATGTACTTCTGAGATTTTTATTGCTGCAAGCATTCCTTCGTCATAAACTGGAGCTGCTTGTGCAATCATCTGTAAAATTTCTGTTTTTGCATCAAAACAGTATTGCCAAAGTTCAGTATGAATCAATACTTGCGTATGAATTTTTTTGTCAACTGATTTTGCTATTTGTGCAAAATTTTCTTCAAGTTTTTGTTTGAGTTCTGCTTTTGGTATTTTTGTCGATTCAGTATCATCTACCAAGACAAGAACACTTAAGATATCTTTATCAAGTTCTTTTCCTTCACCCTCAATAATTTGTGTTACCGTTTGACCTGGAGGTAAGAGAGCAATACCACTGATATACCCTTCGAATTTTGCAAGAGCTTTCTCTTTGAATTCGTTCAGTGTTTTTTGCATCTGTTGCATTTTCTCTTCAGTTCTTTTATCAGTTTGTGTTTGAGTTATTGGTTTTTTTTGCGTCATTCAAAATTCCTCTTTTCGTGTAAATGTAAACTAAAAGTAGTTCTTTTTTTTTGTTTTATAAATGTTGGGATTTTTTCTCCGGAAAAATACTCTCTTTGTTGAAAAAAGGTATTTGTTACATAAATGAGATAGTGAAAAACTAAAATGATTTAAACACGAACAATTTACTCATTTTTATGAGCTCAAATAAATCATTTTATCCCTTAGATTTTATCGCTTCTCAAAAAGATGGCGCTATTCATATGACAGTCTATGGATTAGATGAGGGGTTTGCACAGAAAACACTTGTCGATAAGACATATCAAAATTATCTCTTTCTTCTTCTTACCAATATATCCCGTGTTGAAGAGATTACAAAAACACTCGAACAAAATGACATACAGACAGTTACGAGTATTCATACTTGTACAAAAACATTTTTTGGAGACTCATATACAACACTCAAAGTATATCTGCCTGTTACTTCGATTCCATACGAATTCATTGACTATTGTCAAAAAATAGTTGGTGTAACGGATGTTCTAGAGGGAGATTTGTCAATAGTAAGAAAATATATCCGAGAAAAACAGCTTAAACCATTCACAAAACATACTATCGTACAAGAACAAGAACAAACGTTCACACTCAAAGCTACAAATATTCTTTTATCTTTTGATCAAATTCGTTTGTGTAGTTTTGATATTGAAACATATGCCCCTTCAAAGAGAATTGACACGAAAAATCCAATCATCTCTATTGCATACACGCTGGGCGATGAAAAAAAAGTTATCACCTGGTCAAAACATACTTCTTCGTTATCCTATGTGCATCAAGTAAAATCTGAAAAAGAGATGATTGCATATTTTTTTGCACAATTGCAGAAACAAAAACCCCACATCATCTGTGGGTATAACTCAGATGCATTTGATTTTTCCTACATTGCCGATAGGTGCGTAGAACTTGGTATAAAGCCAAAATTCACACCGAGTGGTGATGGATTACAATTTAGTTCTGGTTCAACTCCTGTTGCAATTTGTCGGGGTATGCCCCATATTGATTTATTCCCCTTTATTCGTTTAAACTTAAAAAATCAATTACGGACAATGTCGTACTCATTAGATGCCGTTTCTCAGGAATTGCTAGGAGATGAAAAACACGATATTGATATTACGCAGTTGTACAAAGCATGGGATGAGCAAGATGCAAAGGCGCTTGATGACTATTTTGCGTATAATGTGCATGATTGTGTCCTCTGTACAAAATTATTTGAAGTTTTGTTACCGAACATGTTAGAATTTAGTAAACTTATCCCTTTACCTTTACAGGAATTAACACGGATGTCGTATTCTCAATTAGTTGAGTGGTATTTAATATTTCGAGCAGTAGAATTTGATGAACTAGTTCCAAATAAACCACGTGGCGAATTGTTACAAAAACGTTTACAAGAACCAAAAAACGAGGGTGCATTTGTTTTTAAACCAACACCGGGTCTGTATAAAAAAATCGCAGTATTTGATTTTCAAAGTCTATATCCGTCAATCATTGCATCTTGTAATATTGAAAAATCAACAATAAATCGAGATTCACATCCTTCACATCAAGTTCCTGAGCTTGAACAAAAAATTTATGTTGATCCAAAACGAAAATCGTTTATTCCAAAAGTCATTGCTGATATCATAAAACGACGAGTTGAGATAAAAGAGAAACTAAAAAACACCTCGCAAGAAACAGAGAAGCGATTTTTGAAAGCTCAAATTTACAATCTGAAAATACTTGCAAATTCAATGTATGGATATCTCGCATTTGCGTATGCTCGATGGCATTCAAATGAATCTGCAGCAGCAACAACAGCTTTTGCTCGACATTATATTAAATATACTATTAAAAAAGCACAAGAAGAAGGATTTCACATACTATATGGGGATACGGATTCTATTTTTTTAGAGTTACGACAAAAAACCAAAAAAGACGCAGAAGACTTTGTAAAACGGTTGAACACGTCGTTGCCAGGGATAATGGAACTTCAACTTGAAAATTATTTCCAATCAGGTATTTTTGTTGGATCTAAATCAGGAAGAGGTGGAGCAAAAAAAAGGTACGCGTTGTATGAAGGTAACGATTCGTTTAAAATAACGGGATTAGAATATGTTCGGACGGATTGGTGTGATTTCGCACGAAATACACAATATGAAGTTATTAAAATATTACTCGCACAAGATGATGTACAGGGTGCAGTTTTGTATGTTAAAAAACAGATTCAAAAATTAAAAAATCACGAGGTGTCTATATCTGATTTAACATTGCAAGCAAAACTTTCTCGGTCACTCTCAGAATATACAACGAATTTACCCCATGTTGTGTTGGCAAAACAATTACAGCAAGAAGGACAATTCGTTGGAAAAGGCTCTCGTATACGATATGTTGTACGTAAGGGTTCGGGTGCAGTGTATGAACGTGTTGCAAAACCTGAGGATGTCAAAATTGAAGATTTAGATGGCGAATATTATATTCAAAATCAGCTTCTGCCCGTCGTCTTGAGTTTACTTGAAGTATTTGGTATGAAAAAAGACGATATACTTTCCTCGCAAACGCAAGGAAATCTTTCTTCATATTTTGGGTAAACTCTCTTATTTTTTTTGTTGCAAAATCCAAAAAATCAACACGACATATCCACTCAGCACAGCGAGAATGAGGAATACAAGTTCAATGGGAATCCATTTTTGCAGATACAGTATTCCAGCTACAATAAAACTTAGTATTGATATGCATAAAAAAATGAATTGGAGAAATGAATACAGTACTATTTTTTTGAATCGTTGAATTTTTCGTTCAATGTTTTGTTCAGTTTTTTCAATAATATGTTTGACGGATTCTGTAATAGTTTCTTCTAATTGTGATGCGGTAAATGCATATGAGAACGCTTGGAATATTTTTGTTAAGATTTTTTTCATTTTCGTTTTCTCCAACTATATTTGGCTGTAATGTATCCAATAATATACCCTATAATGAGGGATGCAGTAAATTTGCGTACGGGATTGAATATTTTTTCTTTCTGTGTTTTTTGTTTTGATGCCATTGCTTTACTACTCCTAAGAGATATCTGCAATATATTTGTGAAAAGATTAACTTTATAAATATTTAGCTTTTTGCTCTTGTATCAAAAGTAGGAGCCCGTGGTTTAACGGTTATAACGCTGCCCTTACAAGGCGGATGTTCCCGGTTCGAATCCGGGCGGGCTCAT
>JBLKOV010000014.1:0-8480 GCA_047603085.1 Candidatus Woesearchaeota archaeon | reverse complement strand
GTTTGAACACTAACAGGACTAAAGTCACAAACCACGTAGTATGTGTATGTCCCTTCTTCCAGATTTGATAATTGCGCATAATGTTTGTATGCAGTCCCATCTTGTTGACGGTCCATAACTATTTCTCCAGTATCGGATAAATCAATATCGTCTGTATACCGACATAATACTGAATCATCAACTGTTCTTACTGATAATTCAACAGTACCTGATTCTTGTGGACCTAACGGTCTTGGATCAAAAGCACGCGGATCAGCATTAACTATAACTTCGGCAGTTTCTACAACTTCATTATCAAACTCATCATTACATGTAGCTTTAATTGTGTAAATACCATCGTAAATAGAAGGCAGGAATAAGAAGTGTTCGTTCGTAAAACTTGTTGAACGTCGCTCTCCAGCTGGACGGCAAGAATCCGTTTGTTCACAACCTACAAGATCAATTTCACATTGTGTTAGCCTGTTTGATTCTATCATAACTTGAACATCTGACCTTGCTGCCGATGTTTCATAATTTCCAGGTATGACATCAGTCGATATAGTAAGTTCGGGACCTCTTAAGTGCGCAGTAAAATTCTGAGTATTAACGATTTCATAATTATTTGCAAAATCGATTGCATAGTAATAAAGAGTATTTACACCATCTTCAATCATGTACGTTCGGCCGTCTATTTGAACTTCTGCACTTGAAATTTCTATAGACATGTCATCACCAAGTGAGGCAAACTCACGAGCAACATCACAATCTTGCGGACTTGATCCTATACATAATCGAACCTCTTTTATCTGATCTTCTACCTGTGAGCCCCTATCTACTGCAATAAAATGAATATCAAATGTTTTAAAATTTGGATTCACATTTAGCGGCATATGAACAAAACTAATTGGCGGTACATTATCTCTCGTACATTGCTCATATAAAGTAGCATCATTAATATATTCTTGACAATCATCACGACCATCCCGCGTAAAATCTCGAACACACTTATCATTTAACCAAGCACAAGCGCCACCAGCTCCACAATGATCAGGAGATTGGATAATCTCATTTGTACGAGAATCAATTATAAGTGAACCCGCACCAACACAAGCTTGAGGAGATACATAATCATAACAAGTTACTTCATTACAATTTAAACATTCAAATGCTTCAGAATCATGATAACACGCATTCACATCAGATGCGCCACCAAGTGTTCCTAATTGTAAACAAGTATTTCTATCACAAAATCCAAATTGAGAACTCTCATCATCCTCACATTGTTCACAAAGCGGTTCTTGATTATCAACACAAACTCCTAATCCAGTTGAACCTTGAGATGGAATCCAACTACATCCTGAACCTTGGTCAACGCCACAAACATTTCTTTCACAAGCTCCTTCTGTTTGGTACTGAAAACAAGTCATTTCTGATTTACAAGTTAAACAAGTATTAACAGTTGTTCGACCCTTATCGTAATAACAAACTAGATCATCCAAATTGCTATTTAACCCTTCACATGCTGATCGAGTAATAAAACCAAGAGGATTATCGGAACGAAGTTCTTGTAAACATCCATCCTCGCGATAACATGCACTAACCATTTGATTTCCGCTTTGAGTTAAACGACAAAATTCACCAGCATTTTCACTACATTGGGCAGGCGCATGCGCAGTTTTTTGATTTTGTGCATCGCAATAATGCCCATCTTGATCGTTAACACAGAAATGATCATTTGTTGTTATACCATCGCACGCTTCATCACCACTATACACTTGTAATAGAGTTGAATAAACAGGATCGGCACCGCCATAATCAACGGCTAATCTATATGTGTATATTTCTCCCCATTCTAATGCACCGTTTGAGTCAAAATAAGTTCTTGCACTTGATGAAAGTGTTTGAATGGTTACAAAATCAATCTCAGAACATTGAGATTGTCTATCTGAACAACGTTGCACAATAATACTCCGAGCATCATTTTCACAACTTATTGACCAAGAGAGATTTATACCTAACGTTCCCCGTTCAAACTCAGGAGTTTGAAAAACAGGTCGCGGTATATTTAACACACAACCTGCTCCGCCTAAAGTGAAATCAAGCGGTATTTCATTACCCAAATCGCTTTCTTGAACAGTGATTTGTCGTTCCTGTGATTCAAATCCAGACTTACCTGCACGAATAGTATATGTCCCTGGAAGAATGTTTGTCAGAGTGTAATTACCCCCTTGGATTGAATCCGTACGAGATAATGTTCGAAGAATGAAAACCCAAGCATTAGAAATACCATTATTATTTTCATCTAAAATTCTCCCTCTAATTGCTGCAAATTCTAATTCTTCTATTGCAAAATTCACTGTTTTCTCAAAAGTTTCAAAATTTAACGTAATTTCACGAATTGGATCTTCAGCTCTTAAATCATCACCCTCTATTGATAATCTGACCCGGTACTCTTGCGGTAAATCGTTTTGTAAATCAACAACAGCTAAATTCCGTATTTCATATGTTCCACTTCGAGTTACACGAATTGATCTATCTTCAAATGTGCCTGATCGTAATGATTGAACTGTTACCCGCATTGGAGTCCCAATGAATTGAGTTGGAATACCTGAAATTGTACCCTTGACAACCCCTATACAGTGATTCTGAGTCGGATCTACTAAACATGACGTGCTTATTTCGGTTGCAGCACAAGCAGAATTAGGACTGGGAGCATCACAACAAACATAATTTGAATTTGAAAGTGTAACCAAAGATGTGATGTCACCCACATTTTGCGCACAATTTGTTGGACATTCTGTCGCACCATATTGCGTACAACTCATTTGTTCACATGAGCCCAAATCTTGACAACATTCATCACTTATTGAACCATCCAATGGATTTGTACAAACCTCAAATGTGGAACAAAACACGCCTCCTAAATCGGAACAAGATACGTCTTGATCATCTGAAATACAAGGTTGATCATAACACACACTGTCTGGATAATTCAGACTATCAGAAAAAGGTCCACCTATAACAGAACCCCTGGAATCACCTTCCAAACACCAAAAACCACCTGCTTGAGCACAGGATGCTTGAGACTCATCGTCATCATCGATTGGTTCGACACATATATTATTAGCATTAAGTATTGTAAGACGTTCACTTCTTGTTTGAAAAGTAGGAGTATCATAATTTGAATCCACACAAAAAGTTTGAGAGGCAACGCCAACTCCTTGATTTACACCAAATGTACAACAACCAGCATACTCTTCGATACTCGACTGAGTTATACCAAGATTTGCATCAGGAACACAAAATGTTCCAAGACCTCTGGATGTCGCTTCACTGTCTAGTACTTGTTGACATACCTCATTTGGATCTTGGGAACCAACGTACGTATTTTCAGAATGAAATATTCCCGTCCCTGAAACACAACAAGTATAACTATTTGGATCATTAACATCTGCAAATAAAGGTACTAATAATAATATGAAAAAAAGTAGAATACATACATACAATGTCCTTGTTTTGTGCAAAAAAACCACTCTGATAATAAATTAGAAAATTTTATTTATAAATGTTACGAATTATAATCCCCATAAGCCATGCAATGCTCACTATATTTCTTCACACGTAACTCCCAAATCAGTACAACCCCCAATATTCTCAATATTAGATAATCGACAAATTGTTTGTAACCCTTCGGCGACAGGAAGCGTACACTGACCAGTTATGCTATCTGTGCCAGTAAACTCACATGATGCTCCTCGCGTACAATCAAGCCCCACTACCGTTTCATAACCGGTTTCTGAAAAACCCGAGCAGTTTGCTCTATCACACTCTAAATCAAACGAACCGGATTTTTTATATGTGCAACAAACAGAACCTTCATTACATGTTAAAGAAGTATCTCTCAAAGGTCTCACATCCTTACAATACTGACCTTCTTGACAAACACAATCGTCAGTAGTACAGATAACTAAGTCATAACCTTCTACTTCTGCAGGACACACGCCTACAGGATCCATCCATTGTTGAACTTCAACCCCTTCCCCATAAACTTTAATATCTAGTGGTTGGTAATCCATCAAACCCCATTCATCAAAAACAGATATCTCTAATTGATATAATCCTGTTTCATTAATAGGAACTGTCAGATTCGCACAACGATATTTTTGAGAACATCCCGTTCCTTCCCTATAAGACTCAGAGTTATACAACGTCGATGCAAACCAACCGGAATAATTATAACGCAAATCATCACCATCCGGATCAAAACCTTGCGGTACAAATGTGAAGTTTTCTTTTTCAGCAAGTACCAGAGCTGGAAATGGAGTTGAACCATCATAATCTATTAAATCCAACATAGGCCTTCTATTTTCCACTGCAAACAGAAATCTATAAGGATTCCCTTTCACATTTGAATCCAAATCAATAATTTCGATAATATCTGCCCCTTGTGTTAAGCCAGTTCCTCGATTTCGATGAAAGTTCACAACCATACTAGAATCCCAACATCTATTGGTTCCCGGATATGTACAAGCTCGAATATCAGAATAATTTTGGCCCATCAAAAAATGAATGTTTCGTATATCGTGCTCAATTAATTGATATGCTAAATTATATACTCTTTGCAAGCGAACAGGAACTTGTGATTGAATAGAAATGATTTCGGCAGTGCTTTCAGTTTGTGATATCTGCGCATCTAATGTATATGTTACTCGTACCGAAGTATCCGATAATAAAACCGAAAGTTCCGAAGATTCTTGCACAAAACCCAAGAATGCTGAATCAAATAAATCTCGTTGATTTCGAATACAAGTACTTACGCGCTCCCTTATATGTCGTCGTATTTTATCTTGTATTGTATTCTGATCACTCCCGTACGTACCTAACATACAACTATACCGAGCAATATCACTAGTAGGTGCATTAGGTCCTGTTCGTGAACAAAGTTTAGGCAATACGTTTTCACCCCATAATTGTGAACCCGGAAATTCTGATTCTAAATATGAAAGAGTATAAGCAAAACCCCTTTGAGATGGAATGTTTACTGGATAGAACGGGGGTGGAGCCTCATTTTGTCTTCTTATTAATCCAAATCCAACTTGAACAGATTGAGAATCAAATCGTTGTCGCACACTTGGAAAAACATCATCCGTACCGCCAACTTGATTAGCATATAGTTTCCCTCCTTGAAGACCAATAGTATATATTGCCTCATCACTAGCAGAATCTAAACACGATTGTAAAACCGTTCGTAAAGCTTCAGTACTTGAACTTTCTGTTAATTGCGTCCGCGTAAAATCAGAATCTAAACCACTTGGAATTAGTATTAGCACAACTACTGTAATCCCTAACATTAATAAGCCTATGAGTATAAATAGAGTTATTTGACCTTTTTTTGAAATAACCATCATTATTCTGTATCTCTCAAAGATATTGTGATTCTAGACCAAATTTCTCGAGAGTCCGCAATATTTGATGTGATAAATATATCTTGAGGTTCTGAAGATGCGCAACCTTGTAATTCCAAGGGTTGAATTCCCGTTTGTCTCAGACGTAATGCATTATATTCAATTAAAGAATCACAAATGAACGAAATTGTCTCAACATTTTCAGTTCTTTCGCCAAATGTTACAACATAATTGTGTGCTGCTGCTCGAGCCTTACCTTCTTCTTCTCTAAATGCAGCAACATGTATCTGCGAATTCTGTTTCTCATATAGAATCTGAATTAAAGAATCTTCAGGTACTAACCGTTCTAGTGAACTTGCACGGAAAATATTCAGAAAACCATTCCACGTTGTACTAAATAAATCAAGTGAACGTTGCAACAAATTTCTTTGATCTTGTGTATACAAAACAATATGTAAATCTTCATTAAACTGCCACGTATCTCCAGAATTAGAGCTGCATCGAATAAATCCCGCACTATTAGGACTACCTGCACAGTTTAGATTTAAATCATCATAAAGTTGATTAAATATTTCATCGGGACGCACAAATTCACCTCCTTCATCATTTATTTGATTAAGTGAAGTTCCAAGATAAAACACGTTATTTTTTTGTAAAATACAAAAATTATTTACACAATCTTCAACTTCATTCTCTGATAAACTTAAATCACATAAACTTGTAACACGACCGGATAAACCTTCCTGAGTTATTTGCTGTCCTGTTAATATATCCCTGTATTGTCTACCATCTGTTGTCAATGTTTGACCACCAAAATTTAAGACATTTTCAAAGTAATCGCAATGAAGTGTGAATGAATCCGAAGCAGTCACACCTGCAAATTCCTTTAATAGACCAGAAACAAGCACGGTTCGAGTTGACCAACTTCCTTCTTTACAAAGATAATCTTGATAGAACTCTCCGTCATCTATACAATTTCCTGGTTGAATAGGATCAAATATTGAAGATGCTATGAAACAAGAATTAGGATTACTACAAAAACCAAAATCAGTTTGACGAAGACCTCTTTGTCTTTCTTGGTATTCCCATTCACCATTTATACATCGTTGGCCTGAAAGACCTTCATGGAAGTAATCGCCATCTCGAATAACACCACTATATTCTGCATTAGCTTGGTTCGCAAAACAAACGCCCTCATGCCAACATGAATCATGAGGACAACAACCAGATGGTTGCTCAGGATTATCCGCAAAATCAAATTTTTCAACTAATCTGTCAGAAGCAGGCCTAGGTGAATGTCGGAGATTTGCATCTATCGCATCGTCAAAGTATGCTCCCTCAACGTTATCATTATCATTAGACCAAAAACCTTCTGTTGAACAAAAATAATCATTAACTACCATACAAGTATTAGCATCTTGAAGTGTATCTGATGCACCTTGAAATGCTTCTTTTACTGAAGAATCTAATCCACAAAAATAGAATCCATAATTCCCTGTTTCTTGTGTTTGATTTAATTCGCCTAGTACAAGCTCTTCACCATAAATAAAATTTGGTCGAGTATCATACATTAGTAATATATCATCAGTTTTATTTGAAGTTGTACCGTTTGTTGATTCAAAACGAATATCTACTGAATCATCAAAATCTGTCAATACAAATTTATCAGATGCTGATGTGTCCGATAACACCAGAGGGATGTTAATACGACATGGTTTACCTACACATAATCGTTGTTCAAACTGATTTGAATTTAGCGTAAAATCGATATAACTAAAAACACTATTTGAGGAAATAACTGAATCAATATAACACCCTAGCTCTCCATCAGCGTATGTTTCAAAAAATCCCTCCCCACAACAATTAGTACCTGTAGAAGTAAATGGCGATTGTTGGCATGCAAATGATGAGCCCGAAACTTCATTTAAATCTGAACGCCAACGTGGTAAAACTAATCCTGTTCCTGTGGTGTGACCACTACAAAAAAATCTGTCCGTAAGTGACGTCGGATTTGCACTCGTATCTCTAAGCATAAATGTATCTACTAAATAATTTCCCCCAATATCCTCATCAAAATTAGCAAAAAATGCATTGTGTATGAATGCTATAGATTCAACAGTTTCAATATCGGGAAAGATAGATAAAGGTATTCTTACTAAATTCCACTCTAATTTTTTATACATGCCCACCACGTATTCATCTATTGATATACGTACATCGTTTATCTCAAGAAAAAGACCACCTATTGTCTCAGGTAAGATATAAAACTCTAAATGATCATACCAAGACCAATCCTGTTTATATATTTCATCAAAAATAATTTTTTCTTCAGGATTAATCATAGGGAAAAAAAATCTACCGGAACGAGCATTAGTGAATGCTAATTCAGAATCATATTGGAATTGAACAAATTGACCTTCTGTCTTAGGAGTAAAATCTGTGTCTTCGTAATTCGTCTCAAAATCAAATAAGATAGGATATACAGTTCCAATATCACTTGAGCCACAATAAGGAACTTCACAGACCACATATTGGGTTGGAATAGTGTCATGTGAAAAATCAGGACCATAAATATGCGCATTTGTTGGATGTGAAACTTGTGCAATCGTTACTTCATAATTAGTATTCGCAGAACTACCTTGAACTCGACAATTTTCAAATAATCCAAAACACACAGGAATGTTTGCATTCCACTCCTCATCAGCAAATCGTGGATTGGTAAATATATTATTTGTAACACTTTGCATATCAACATGCGAATTAAATTGTGAATACAAAGAAAATATATGATTTCTTCCTGTACATGTTCGAACCATATCTTCAAATTGCGAATCTGGTGGAGGGTGTATGACCATTTGATCAGAATTATCATAACAGAATGCTAATTCAAATGTCGGGTCTCTTAATCTAGCGGACGTAGTTGTTGCAGCGTGCGAATTATACTCAGTAAATACGCGAAATATTTCATACGCATCCGTACAATCAATATTTTCCGTAACAGTAATTTCAAGATCGTTTGATAAAACAAGAGGAATTAAACTAGTTAAAATGAAAATTATCACAACATATTTTTGATACATTAGGGTAAATTTAGAA
>JBLKOV010000013.1:0-8551 GCA_047603085.1 Candidatus Woesearchaeota archaeon | reverse complement strand
ATCCATACTTAACTCACTCCATACTGGAGGTAATTTATCTTCTAATCCAACAACATTCCCAACAAGTTTATCACTTTTGACAATTGATGGGTCTAATTCAGTCATAATCGCAACTGAACCACCTGGCGTAATTTTTTTCACCTGAGTTGTTCCTGTTTGAATACCAGTTATTTTTGTTTTGAATGGTTGTGTGACTTGTTGATTTTTCTTCTCATACACGCGCCCGGGTCTAATTTCAATTGTATCTCCAACCTTTAAAGAGCCTTTTATGAGACTTCCACCTATAATTCCACCTAACATTTTTGATGGAGCAGAACCTGGTTTATTTATGTCAAAAGACCGAGCGATCAATAAAATAGGGTCTTCTTCTTCATTACGTTTTGGAGTTGGAATATATGTTTGAATTGATTCTAGTAATTGAGAAATATTTATCTGAAATCTTGCAGAGATAGGTATAATTGCTGCTTTTTCATATGCAGTTCCTTTTAAAAAATCCCTAATTTCTTGATAGTTTTCTTTTGCACGTTCTTTAGAAACAAGATCTATTTTATTCTGTACAACAATAACATTTTCTATACCGCACATTTGTAAAGCAGATAAATGTTCCCTTGTTTGAGGTTGTGGACATTTTTCATCAGCAGAAACCAATAATAATGCTCCGTCCATAATCATTGAACCAGCAAGCATAGTTGCCATTAACGATTCGTGTCCAGGTGCGTCAATAAAACTTACTTTTCGAACGGGCATAAAACCAGTATCTTTTGAAACACTGTATTCGTCTTTTTTACTGTGTTTATGAATAATTGTATCAGCATATCCTAATCGAATGGTAATACCACGTTTAACTTCTTCAGAATGAGTATCGGTCCATTTACCACTCAGTGCTTTTGTTAATGTTGTTTTCCCATGATCAACGTGACCGACTAATCCAATATTAATCTCTGGTTGATTCTCTTCAATAGCACTTTTTACTTTTTTTGCGACTTTTTTCGTTGTTTTTTTTGTAACCATCAAATAATTGAAATAAACGGATATTTATAAATGTTAGTTTATTGAATAATATCTAAATACATATCATATTTAGCATACAATCACTTTGAATCGACTGTAAACAAAACATCATCACCTTTCACATCAATAATACCCAGTCTTGCTAAACAATCAAGCCAACCATGCGCATAATTTAATGCTGCAAATGCATTAATATAATCATCTTTGGAAAAAAAATGCTCCGCATCAGCATAATAGCGACAAACCATATCATATGCATCAGCCAATTGCATATCTTTTGCAATTTTTTCAGCGTTCAAATCAAAGACTTTTTGTTTTGCGCGCCCCGTTACATCAAAATATTTTTCTAGTTTTTCTTTTGTTAAGACATTTTCCATGTTTAGGAGGAGGAAGCATTCTTCTTTAAAAAATATGTGTACATTTATATATGAGCTCATGCGACCATTCTCTATGATACACTGTGCGAAATATCCTGTGAAAAACGGTAAAAAGGTTCAAGATTTTTTAAAAAAGGAGAATCTTTTTCATGAAGTGTATAAAACAGTCAAAAAAAACTCTGACTTATATAGTCCGCTTCAATCACCACACACATCACCATTATTTGAACTCTGTGAAAAGCCCGAATCCTTTTTCCCGGAAAAATATTCAAGTCAAACACTCAAATCCCACGTAGAATCTATTTTAACACCCAATGAACAAAAGGTATTCAAACGTGCATTTGATGTTATAGGCACTATCGCAATTCTTGAGATTGAACCCGAGATACGACCAAAAGAAAAAGAAATTGGGGATATTATTCTCAAAACTCATCCTTCAATTAAAAGTGTCTTTCGAAAAGACGGATCACACCAAGGTGATTTTCGAATTCAACCACTCGTTCACGTAGCAGGAGAAAATACAACTATCACTACACACAAAGAAAATTCAGTTATGATAGAACTAGATGTATCAAAAGTGTATTTCTCACCACGATTATCAAATGAGCGATTACGAATTGCAAAACAAGTTACACCAAGAGAACATATTCTTCATATGTTTAGCGGATGTGCACCATTTGAATGTGTTATTGGAAAACTTGCACAACCTCTTGCACAAATCGGAATAGAATTAAATCCAGATGGTCATACATATGGACTCAAAAATATCAAAAAAAATAAACTTTCAAACATCACATTACATTGCGGTGATGCTAAGGATATTGTAGAACAAATGAGTCAAACGTTTGATCGAATTGTCTTAAATCTTCCAAAAAGCGCATATCAATTTCTTCCACAAGCGCTGAGTGTCTCAAAAAAGGGTACGATACTTCACTACTATGATTTTTTACATGAAGATGATTTTGAACGTGCAAAAACACGTGTAAAGGATGCCTGTGATGAAACTGAATTTACGCCCAAGTTCCTAGGTATTCATACATGCGGTACCCAAGGTGTAAAAACGTACAGAATTTGTGTTGATATATTACTGCAATAATTATTTGTACTTATCCGGAGTCAGCAATCTTATGTAAAAACGGATATCTCTTTCGAATTTCAAATAAAAAGTCTTTTGGTGTATGAATTCCCATCTCACTTATAATACCCGTAATATGCTTTGGGTGTATTTTCTCAAAAGCCGGATTAGAAATAAGAATACCTTTTGGAGGTTTTTCCCATATTTCATCCGGATTACGGGACTCTATGAGTTCTTCATGTTTTGCATCAGTATAGGGATCAAACTTCCAAGAATCCGTACAAATATAAATTGGTTTTTTATACAATGTTGCGATTTCACATACAAGTTCAGAACCAATTTTATTAAATACATTTGCAGCATAATCTATTGCATCAGCTCCTAATAAGACACAATCGCTTTCTTTTATTGCTATACGAAGAGCAGAATCAACAAAATGTTTCACTGGGATGTGTAATTGCGATAATTCGGTTGCAGTTATTCGTCCTTGAAAACGCGGTCGTGTTTCTGTTTGACAAACAGAAAAATCTTTTTTTTGTTCTTTTGCGTTACGTAAAATTGCGACAACATTTGATGAATGACAGTGAGTGAATACAACCATTTTTTTTCGTATTTTTTTTGAACCTATGTTCGGGAGTTTTTCGTGAACATCTTGAAAATGTGAACGAACCTCCTGTGTTTTTTTCACGATATTTTCATGAAGTTTTTGCATACTGTCATAATACAGTATATCCCTATCTGCAAAAATATAATGTAATGAATTTTTCAATAATGGTTCAGTTGGTCGAGTGTTACACAGTATATCTTTTGCACGTTTTAACTCTTTGGCATAATCACTCATATGATGAAAATAAGAAAAAGCTGTCTGTTCTAATTCTGTAAAAATAGAAACTGCTGATTCTGCAATATTTTGCGCTCCCTGAATACGTAATTCTTGAATATTTTTAACAACTTGTGAAAATTTTGGAAATATAAACGACATACTCATTACATGTACGTCTGTCTTTTTAAACATATGTTACTACTACGCATAAATATTTAAAGAGTATTTTTCAACAAAGCTATATGAAACTGACGATTTTGGGAACTTCTTGTATGGTTCCAACAAAAGAACGAAATGTAAGTGCAACTGCAATCGAGTTTGATGGAGAAGTCATACTTTTTGATTGTGGAGAGGGCACACAACGGCAAATGAATATTGCAAAGATTAATCGTCAGTCTATTACAAAGATATGCATAACTCATTGGCATGCAGACCATGTAGCAGGATTAATGGGTTTATTACAAACTATTGGAAAGAAAGATACCGAAAAAACACTCCATATTTATGGACCAATTGGAACAAAAACATATCTTGAGCATTTACAAAAATCAAGTGCATCAGTTCCAGAAATAGATTTACACGTGCATGAATTAGAACCACACAAAAAACCAACGAGATTTTTTGAGAATACTGACTACGCTCTTGAATACATTTCATTGGAACATGGCGTACCAACTATTGGTTTTTCTTTTATACAAAAAGATAAGCGAAGAATAATGCCACAAAAATTAAAAGAGTATAATATAGTTCCAGGACCACATCTCACAAAAATTCAAGAGGGAAAATCTATCACATACAACGAAAAAGAATTCAAACCAGATGATATTTCATATATTGTCCCTGGGAAAAAAATTACGTACGCATTAGATTCAGCTTATTGTGAAGAAATTGTCTCACTGGCTCAAAACGCATACATACTTATAACTGAAGCAACATACACACAAAAACACGAAGAAAACGCGCAAAAATTTTCACATATGACCTCTGCCCAAGCAGCTCAAGTTGCTGAACTAGCCCAAGTTGAAAAACTCATACTAACTCATATATCGCAAAGATATACTGATTTAGAAACACTTGAACAAGAAGCAAAAGTCTTATTTTCTCACACCATTATTGCCCATGATTTTTTAGTGGAGAAATTTTAGCAATCTGAGCCGTTCCCAAGATAATTGTTTTTGATTCACTTCTTTGATAAATATGAATAGAATGTTTCACACTTTCAGGAAGTTTTTCATTGAGTAATTCTTTTGTTCGCTCTAAAAATAAATGGGATGATTTTGCAATACTTCCGCCCAGACATATAATGTGTGGATCATATGTTACGTAACAATAATAGAGTACATGTGCAAGATTCTGAGCGAATTCTTCAAATATCTGATGTGCTAAATGATTCCCATGCTCTGCAAGTTCAGCACATTCCTTGGCATTTGTATCGTGTGCACGAAAAAACTTACTTGAAACAAGCTCTTCAAATCGGTTCTGGTTATGAGGTAATTGCCAAATTTCCCCGGCACTCGTATGTTGTCCTCGTATAATTCTCCCATTACAAACAATACCACATCCAAGACCGGTACCCAGGGTGATACCGATAAATGGAACATCTATATCTTGCGAAAATGCTAAACTTGCGCCTAGCGCATAACAATTGGCATCATTTTCTATATAAATTGGAACACCAAACTTTGCAAACAGAATATCTCGTATAGGGATATTTTTTAAGGAAGGAATATTATTTGTTTGCAGTATTACACCCTTTTTCTGCGAGAGAATAGAAGGTAAACCAAGACAGATACCAGCTATGGAATTATCCTAAATTTCTGATATACAATTACTAATTTGAGAAATAACGTCTTTGGCAGAACCTTGACTTTGAGTTTTCACTTTTTTTTCTATTAAAATAGTATTATCTTGCACGACACAATAATGAATTTTTGTTCCGCCAATATCAAGCACGATATAGGAATCACTCATGTTCAAACTCCTCTAACGCTAATTGCATGTCAGACTCTAAAATTGTTTTTCGATTTGCATGTCGCGCAAATAGTCTTGCTCTCCGTGCAATTTTCCGAATTCTTTTCTCAAGAATCTTATCTAACTCATCACACGCAGTATCTGCAACGCGTTGCGCTCCTTGTTCTTTAAAGAGATTTTTACATGCATATGACGAGATTATATTTCCCATACTACGTATTACGGAAAAAGGTTTTATAAATATTGTTTTTGTTGTGACATCTAATATGAACTAAGACATTTTCACAAACTTTATAAAACAAATCATAATCCTCAAGATTAGAGCCGAAAGTATGCGAGGCAACAAAAAGCATATATTCTCATAATTTTTGGCTTGGGAGAACAAACTATGACAGAAGAAGAAATAAAACAAGCTGAAGCTTCTACTGAAACTGAAGAAACTCAGGCTCAAGAAGAATCAACTGAACAAAGTACAAAACTGGTACCAACAGATATGTATTTGAAAACAGGAATCCATGTTGGAACAAAATTTAAAACAAAACATATGAAAAAATTCATCTATAAAACTCGACCTGATGGATTATCAGTACTTGATGTTGAACAAATTGATGAACGAATACAACTTGCATTACAATTACTTAGACAGTATGAACCAAAAGATATTTTAGTTGTGAGTCGACGAGAAAATGGATGGAAACCTGTTAAACTCTTAGAAGCTATGACTGGAATGCGAGTTTTCGCAGGAAGATATCCACCAGGAATTTTAACAAATTCAAATCTTGAAGATTTTATTGAAGCAAAAATCATGGTTGTTGTTGATGCATGGGCAGATAGAAACGCCGTATCAGATGCAATTAAACGAGGAATACCAGTAATTGCGCTATGTGATACAAATAATCAATGTAATAATATTGATTTTGTCGTTCCATGTAATAACAAAGGTCGAAAAAGTTTAGGATTGTTCTTCTACTTGTTAGCAAGAGACTACATGATTGCAAAAGGTCTTGCACAAAAAGAAGAAGATATGCAATACAAAATGGACGACTTCTTAGAAGATTAAGTTCTTCTATTTTTTCTTTTTCTAAAACCAAAATTATTTAAATTCTTATATACAAAATCAGGATATGAAGAAATATAACGACTTAGTCGTAGAAATGAAAGAAAGAGGTTTTACTCACGAACAAATTAATCAAAAAGTACATGAATTACATTCAAAAGATTCACAAAAACAACGTGAAAATTATTACAAACGGCATAAAGCAAAATACGGATTACTTTTTATAGGATCATTTCTCGTCTTCTTTCTGGTCTGGGCTCTAACCCAAATTGAAGTTGTGAATCTTCAAACTATTCTTATCACATCACTTGTTTCAATATTCTTTGCATTTTTTCCCGTAACTGCATATTACTTTCTTTCAAATATTCAAAAGGCTGATGATATATTAGAAAAAAAAATTCATAAAAATACTGAAAAAATTATATTATATTTTGGAGTCGCTTTCATATTATTTTATCTGAGCGCTCATTGGTTTAAAACTCAGAGTATAAGTGTTCATACAGGATTACTTTCAGTTTTAATAGTACTCGGAATATATTACTATTTCTCATTCACCTATTTTCTCTCAAAAATATTTAAAGATAGAAGACAATTCTTGTATAGAATAGTCCTACTTACAGCAGGAGGATTATTGCTTATCATACTCGCATATGACATATTATTCTTTATTATCGCATCGCTCATTCTCTATCACTGGTATGTATATACATCAAAAGCAGTAACAACAATGACTGCTACGAGAAATCTTATGATATTTTTCACAAGTTTTTTCATAATATCATTTTTTCTCATACTTGTCAGAATGATTGATACGACTTTGATTTTAACATTCGAATTACCTTCGCAAAATATTTACTCATATATTCTGCTCTCATTTGGATTAACAATCCTATTTTACGTGCATATATTCTTGACAAAACACTTACTTGTATCACAGTTTTCAACGGTGAGAGAAAAAGATTATTTTGGGAGGTTAAATCCTATACTCTCTTTTGATGCAAGATACAGTAACAATGAACGAACACTACTAAGAGCATTATTATTTATTGTTGCAACATTATTATTCCTTCTTTTACTTGTGATATGGTATAATGTTCTCTTATTATTCTAACTTCGGATCTTTCAAACCCATGCGCTCAAGTACATAAGAAAAAAATGATTGTTTGTGTGTGACACTCGGTACGTATGTCTGACCTATGAGTTTTGCAGCCAATTTCTTATACGCGTGTGTAGCAGGAGACTGGTAATCAACGAATGGAAGGGGATGACGTATCTGTTGTGCTTTTTGAATTTGTGTATCATCAGGTATTATTCCAATAACTGGATACCCCACTATCTTTTCCATGTGTTGTATAGAATACTCTGCATTTTTTGTATGCTTTGTTATGACTAACCCTAAAATTGATATTCCACGTTCACGTAAATATGATGCAGATTTTGCCGCATCTGTTAAAGAAACTAAATCTGGTGTGGATACGACAATGACACTATCACAAGCCGAGAGGGATTTTTCTGCTTCCTCTAATTCATTTGGCGGATCTACTATAACCAAATCTGCTTTTTGGGATAAATCCAAAATTGTTTCAGACATCTTCTCCTTTGATACTTTTGGAATAGATTCGCTATGCTCGCCTGCAATAACTTTAATGCCACTTGGATGTTCAACTATTGAATCCTGAATATAATGTTGACCAGCTAAAACCGACTGTATTGTTCGTCGTAAATTGGTTAAACCTAGATATAGTGAAATATTGGGTTTTGTTAAATGACAATCCACCAGAATAACTTTTTGATGAAACTGAACTAAAGCTGATGTAAGATTAATAGCCAGAGACGTTTTTCCCACACCTCCCTTAATTGTATGAACTCCAATAAAAACAGTCATAGTTCGTATTTATGCGATGTTTCTATATAAGTATTACGGTTTAGCGACAATTATTATTATGATTCATAATATGTTTTTCGCATATATGCCAAAAAATCACGCGTTTTCTCATAATATTCGGTGATAACATCAATATTTAATTCTTGTACGTCACCATTAGCAAAGACAGCTTTCATCGCAACATGACGCCGAAACTCTCTATGGGCAGTATACTCTGCTTGATTAAATTGTCGTAATAATTGATAGAATTTTATAAAGTCAACTAATTCTTCATCGTCAACATATACTTTTTTAAGCAATGTACATCGAGCTCCTGGAGTAGGAGGTATCTCATAGACAAGTTTTTTTTTCT
>JBLKOV010000012.1:0-8572 GCA_047603085.1 Candidatus Woesearchaeota archaeon | reverse complement strand
TTGAATGGAGTTGTGGATTTTTTTTTGTTAGAATTGGTGATGAACAAGAGTTTGGAGGAGTAAGCATTTCTGTTCACGAAGTTGGTGTAGAATGTCCTCCTGGAACTCACTTAGAGTGGTTAACTGATAATTATATACCTGCAAATTTACAAGAATTTCCTCGAGCAAGAAGAATTTATAGATTAAGTAGAAGTTATAATAATAGAGAAATAACTGGAACCGTTGAAAATGTTTTCGTATGTTTACGTGTTGGGGCAGAAGAACAACAAAGAACTGGAGCTAAACCTTCTTTTGTAGATATTTCTGTTGATGGAGAAATTACGCAAGTAACGCGATTTGTGTATAATGAAGAAGAAAATGTGTGTGATGCGATTGATTTTAATATTGATGAAATTCCTCCTAGTGCTTATGAAACGTTAGAGTTGTGTAATGATAATGTTGTATCACAAATAGTAGAAGTAGATGATACTGTGTCTCCAATAGATGATTTTGATGATACGGATGAGGATACTGAAGACAGCGAAATAATTATTGAAGAAGAAGTTAGACAGGTACTACTTCAGACATTTGTGGAAATAAACCAATATATTGATGAAAATGGATTAATGTTGAATAATATTCAACATCTAATACCATTTTTTGAACAAATGATTGAAGATATGGAAGAGTTTGATAATGTTGATTTAATTGTTGAGGATTTAGAATACATTATTATGTCTATACAAGAAACAGAAACTATTGAAGATTTAGAGTTATTTAGAGAAGAATATTTGGCATTTAGGGGTGAATATATATGATTGCTCGTAAAATAACATATATTTTTTTTGTAATAACTTTAGTTTTTATTATTCCTTTTGTCGTAGCAACTATAGGTTCTACACACACTGTTTCGGAAGTTTGGGTTACAATTAATTCTCAACACATTCAAGAAGAGATGAACCTTATGGAAGTATTTAACCGTAATTTACAAAGTACTGCTGGAGGTATAGATTGTGGGGAGAATTCTTGCTTGATGGGTTTTTCTGGATCTAATCCCTTTTGTGCTCCTGCAGGCCAATTGGAATGGCCTGAACCAATGGGTTTAGATATAACGTATGGTTCTGGTTGTGGTAAGCGTTGTCGGTTAATCACAGTCTCGCCGGGCGAATTTCATGAAGAATAAGGCGTTGCAGAGTTAAATAATCAGCCAAACTGTCGGAGAATTACAAAAACAAGATATATTTGTGATTAACTGTTAGTTTTTTAAACTCTTAAAAATAAGTCATAACTATGTTTATTAAAAAACCATTACTCTATATAATCACCGTCATTCTCTCTTTTTGTAGTATTGTATATGAGTTACTATTTGCACAGTTACTTTCTATTATGTTTGGGAATACTATTGTGCAATATTCTCTCACAATTGGTTTATATCTTTTTTTTCTTGGCGTAGGAAGTTTTTTTTACAAGTCTGATCTAAAAAAAACAGTACAAAAATTAATATTCATAGAGTTAGGTATAACTTTGATTGCAATAGTTGGAGTATTTTCAATAATATATGCTTATATATTCATTCAGAGATATGGACTTATTGAGTATTTATGGATACTGTATATCTGTAGTTTCATTCCAATTGTTATAATAGGTTTTTTTTCAGGACAAGAAGTACCTTTACTTTCTGACTTGCTTAAAAAGAAAGGAAAAAAAGATCATTTTCACGTAGTTCTTGGATTTGACTACTTAGGTGGTTTAATAGGGACTATTTTATTCGCTTTAGTTTTTTATCCATATGTTGGTTTGATAGTTTCTTTGCTTATTTTTGCTTCCTTGAATTTCATTATTGCTTTTCTGTTGCAAGTTTTTGTTCAAAAAAGAAGAGTAGTATTATTTGTATTTTTCCTTCTCGTACTTATATATATTTTAGTTTATTCTCATTCAATTCAGCAAACAACTATCGAAGAATTTCGCGGATCACAATTATACGTACAAATGCTTGAACAAGTTGATAAAATATATGACTTTGAAGTTCAAAAAACGTTTTCAACAAGATATCAAGATGTAACTATTATAGATTTTTGGTTCTCCCAATATCATAAAGATCGGTGCTTATTTTTAGATAGGTCTATTCAACTATGTGATTTTTGGTCTGATACCTACCATTATGGTTTAGTTGAAGTACCTTTACTGTTTTTTGATGAAAAAGAATTAATAGATGTATTGATACTTGGAGGGGGTGACTTTATAGCCTCAAATTTTTTATTAGATTTTGAAGAGGTACGTTCAATTACGATAGTGGATATAGATAAAGAATTTTCTGATTTTGCAAGAAAAAATGAATATTTTTTAGAAAAACACCACGATAGTTTTTTGAATGACCGTGTTCAAATATATCACGAAGATGCGTTTTCATATGTTTTTCGAACGCAAAATACGTTTGATTTGATACTCTTAGATTTACCTGGAGCAGAAAATGATCAACTTTTACATTTATTTTCTGTTGAGTTTTTTCAAAATGTATATCGAATTTTGCAGCAAAATGGTTTAGTAGCTAGTTGGACATATGATGCAAAAATATATGAAAAACATTATTTTGGTTTATTATCAACACTGAGTCACACTCCTTTCTCATATTATCAATACTATAATGCGTATATACGTTCGGGTGAAGATATATATGTCAGTCAATCATATATTCTTTTTTCACAAAATGAACTTTTACATCAGCGAATGATACACAGTCCCTATATGGAGGATTTTTACAGGTTCTATACAAATATGTCTTGGAATAGTTTAGATAAAGAGTTATATTCTTTACGTCCTAATAGTATTTTTCATCCAAATAAACAGTTGCTGACGAATTAGCACTATATATAATAATTTGTCACCATCATTCTAGTTCTAATCCGTAACAAACTTTATAAACTCAAAAACTTAGAAATTACATAAAGAGGTGAATGTATAACTATGGCAGAAAGTTTAATATTAGTATATGTGATTATTTTCGCAACATTAGCAGCAATTATTTATTGTCTTCGCGTGTTACTCTTAATGGAGCGACGTGTAGCTCGAATTGATACGCACATTGAGGCGTTAGTAAAAACTGTCTTAAAAGAAGAGTTAAAAATTGAAGCTGAAGAAGCAAGAATTGAAGAAAAACTTGGTATTACATCTAAAAAGACAAAGAAAAAATAACCTTTCTTTATCTTTCAATTTTTTTTTCTTGTAAGTGATTTTCAAAGTGTTTTTGTAACTCTAAAACTGCATTTTGTACATTTTCGTGTTTTGAGCAGCTAAATATATCAATTCGTATTTTCCCTAATTCTGGCCAAGTATGTACTGAAATATGTGATTCTGATAAAAGATAAAAACCCGTTACTCCGTATGGTTCAAACTGATGATATTTTTTTTCTAATATTGTAAAATTCCCTCGCTGAACGGCTTTATCAATAAATGGTTCTATAAGAGATACGTGTGACAGTTTATCAAAAGAAATACGTTCACCATCAAGTAATACGTGTATAAAACTCATAAAGTAACAAATGTGAACAATGTATAAAAATTTAACTCTTTTTATGCAATTGTTCTTTCATTTCGTTCCAAGCAAGTTCAAACAAATTTTCAATTGCTTGAGTAAAAAATGGTGAGTTTATCCAAATTCCAACATCATAAGTTGGGTGTATGGTTGAGTCATCCATAAGCATAAATAAGAGTTCTTTCTTATCTACGAGAATAAACCTTGCAGGTTTATCGGTGTGACGGACTTGCGCATATGGTGAGACATCCTCAACAAGTTTTGCACACTCGTCAGTTAGAGGAGCTGCAATTTTAATATCAACTCCGCGCCTGTGTAATTTTTCAAATGTTGGTAATAATAATTCTACTTTTTGGATAAAACCTGTAGTCGTTGTGAGAATTGTGACAGATTCTTCTGCTTGAGAAATTGTGCTTTCCATGTGGGAGTACACATTTGTTCTTCCCTTTACAGCGCCACTTAAATCTGATGAGTCAATATGCTCAATTCCATTTGTATGAAGTAATTTTAATTCTTTAAGCATTTCACTATCTTTTAAATTTTCAACCAGTTCTGCCTTAACTTTTGCTTCTTTTTGAATATTTTTTTGAATAATTTCAATAATTCTATCGGGTTCAATTGCAAGATATTTGATTGGTTTTCCAATCTTCATAATAATGAATCCTTTTTTTTCTAAAGATTCTAAGACATCATACGTTCGAGATCGTGGAACATTTGCGATGTCACTTAATTCTCCCGCAGTTGATACGCCCCGCGAAAGAAGTGCAACCCAAAGTTTCACTTCATAACTATTCAACCCAAAATCTTTGAGTCTATTTAGGAGTTCTTCTGTAATTATCATCGTAGAATGGGAAATTTGTTTTTATTTATAAAGTTTCTCATCTGTTGTTACTCTAAAATAACAAAAAAGATAAATAAGTGTCGAAAGATTTATATACCCTAAATGAGCATCATTGTGTAATAACGGGGTATTTACTATGTTAAAGATGAAAAAAGTTACAGAAACGTATGATATGCGAGTTTTTACCGATAATGGAGATTATTTCGGTGATGTTGAAGAAGCAATTCTTGCAACAAATAAAGTATTTGGTTGGCGAGTCCGAGCAAGCAAAAATTCATTCTTAAATAAAGTGTTAGGAAGTGCAAAGGGAGTAATTGTTCCACATCAATTAGTCAAAGCTATTGGTGATATAATGATTATTAACAAAACAGCAATTCCTTCATTTTCTGAGGAAGATTCTGATTCAGAGGATTAATGTTCCTCTTGTTCTTTTTGTAATTCTTGTTTTTGTTTCTGTTTAATATCATTCCACGAAATATTCTGAGAAATGGCAGTAATTCGTTCACGATACTTTTTTTCACAGCGTGCAAAAACTCGATTTGCATCAATTTTTCCTTCTTTTTGTAAATTGAGTAAGAGATTGGCATAATCCCAAAAAATATCTCCAAGTTCGTCTTCTAGATAGATCTTTTTTTGAGCGTCTAATGCTTCTTTTACTTCTTGTATTTCTTTTTGAAGCTCTTCAAAATACGTAGTTGATCCTTTTGACCAATTTCGTTGTGCATCAATATGATATTTTGATTCTGCAATGTCAAATATATTTTGTATATGTGTTTTCATGTAAAAGAATAGAACCTATAAGTATTTAAAGTATTTCGTCTCTATATTATGTATGACACCGGATGAAAAAATAGCGCAAATAGAATCTTTTGCAGAAGAATTAATCGGAAAAGAAGAGTTACATTCCTTATTTATTGAACAAGAAAAAACAGGAAGACAGATAATCGCATATGATGGTTTTGAACCGAGTGGAAAAATACATATCGCACAAGGTTTGTTACGAACAATTACGGTAAATACCTTAACAGATGTTGGTATTCATTTCACATTTTATGTGGCAGATTGGTTTGCTATGCTCAATCATAAGTTAGGCGGAGATCTTTCTAAAATTCGTATAGTGGGTGAGTACTTTATTGAAGTGTGGAAAGCATGCGGTATGGATATGTCTAAGGTATCATTTGTGTGGGCTTCAGATTTTATTCGTTCAACACCTGAATATTGGGAGACTGTTCTAAAACTTTCGACAAATGCAACAGTGCAACGAGTTTTACGATGCGGCCAAATCATGGGCCGTGAAGAATCAGATAAAAATCCATCATCACAAATATTATATCCATTAATGCAAGCTGCTGATATTCATCATCTAAACGCGGATATTGCACAACTCGGACTTGATCAACGAAAAGTTAATATGTTAGCACGGGATGTTTTTCCAAAGATTGGATTAAAACCGCCTATAGCCATTCATCATCATATGTTACTCGGTTTACAAAAAATTGAAACGGAAAAAGATGGTATCGATAAAAAAATTGCAATGAAGATGTCTAAATCAAAACCAGACACTGCGATTTTTATGACGGATACGGAAAAAGAAGTCGAAAAAAAATTTCAAAAGGCGTATTGCCCACAAGGCGTTATTGAAGATAACCCGGTTATAGAATATGCAAAATATATTGTATTTGCATTAGATAACAAAATAGAAATTCTCCGACCTGAAAAATTTGGCGGAAATGTGACATACACTGATTTTGGAGATTTTACAAAGGCATATTTAGATGAACAACTACACCCGCTTGATGTGAAAAAATCAGTTGCAACAGCTATAAATCGACATCTTCAACCCATTCGTGAACATTTTAAAACAAATGAACATGCAAAACTATTGCAAGAAAAAGTTGAGAGTTTACTGAAATGATAAAATTGAAACGTTCAACCCGAAAAAAGATATCTTGGTTAAAAAAATCAGTATTCTGTGTTTCCGCATTAGCCGGGGCATTTGTTTCAACAAGTGCGTTTTTTGCATTTCATCCAAATCCAGTATACTGGATTTTACCTTTTATTGAATCGTTTTGTGGTCAAGTTGAAGGTTTTGCGACAGTGTATCGTGGTTGTACAGCGATTGTATCATACGCTGTTTTGATTTCTCTCATAATTGGCGCTTTATTGATTTATTATCGAATAAAACAGAAAAAACATTTTGTAGTTGGCTTGAGTTTTTATATTTCGGGTTGGGTAACAGGATTTGTCATAATGTCCTTAGTGTGGACATATCTATTTTCACTCCTTTAATATTCTACTTTTTTGGTGTAATAATTGAAGTTGTAAAATTTTTCAGATATGTATGCGCAAATCGTTGAACGTCTTTGTATGTGATATGTAAGAGTACTTCTTCAATAGGTTTATCATACAACATGGCGTGCTCCATTAAATCTTGTGCAACAAGTACTGGATTTTCTTGTTCGATAGCGTATCTGCCACTCACATAGGTTTTTGCATCTTCAACATCTTTTTCTGAAACATTTCGTATTCGATCATATAATTCTTTTAAAATTTCTTGTACGTCTTTGATGTATTTTTCTTCAGTTATAATTTGAGACGCAAAATAAGAACCAGTTTGTTCTTTTTCATGAAACGCTCTTACATCATATGCAAGCGATCTTTTTACTCGACATTCTTCAAATAACCAACCCGTCTGTCCTTTACTTAACAAAGCTTCTATAATATCTGCAATACATTGGTCTTTTTGACTAAGGGACGGAACTGAAAAGCCTTGAATAAAATATGTTTGAAGTACGGGTGATTGTTTTTGATATAGTACATTTTTTTGCGAAATTTCTGTTGGAATTTTTGTCTGTTTAGTTCCTTTTGGAATATTGGAAAATAGTTGTTGAATTTGTGAAATTACGTTGTTTGATATATTTCCAACGACACTTACATGCATTCTTTGACCAACATAGTTTTTTTGAAAATATGTTCTTAATTGATTTTGCGTTATATTCTTGACTGAACTTTTTGTTCCAGCTATTGGTTTTTTTGCAGGATGTTTTTGAAAATGATGTTTTTCAAAATCTAACCATTGATATAATTTTGGATCATCATTATACAAATCAATTTCGTGGCACACAATATTTTTTTCTTTTTGTATTGCGTGTTTTTCGCAAAGAGGTGATGAGACTATTTCGTATAAAATATTCGCCGCAATTGAGGCAAAATTTTTTGGGACTTTGGCATAGAACATCGTTTCATTTTTTCCCGTTGCTGCATTTATTTCACCTCCAACAGATTCGATGGGATGTGAAATGGCCGTTGAGTTTGGAAAGTTTTGTGTACCTTCAAATACAACGTGCTCAAGTAAGTGAGAAATACCTCGTTCGGTTCTTTGCTCATAGTTTGAACCAGTGAAAATTGTTATGAGTATGGTGACGGTTTTTGTTGAAAGTTTTTTCCACGATAGTGTCAGTTTGTTTGAAAGTGTTATAGTGTTTTTATCCATAGATGTGTTTATCTTGTTTTTATTTAAAAAAGATGTGTTTTTATACGTAGTTTTATTTAATGCGGTAGTTATTTTGTTTGAAAAAGTATATAGAAATGTATGATATTTCAAAAGTGTTGTTTTTATAGTCTTTTCAGTCCATTTAATATGGTTATATATTTCTTTTTTTAATAAATGAGTAACTAATGTATAATATGTCATTTCTCGGAATTGATTCCGAAAATATGCTTTTTAATCAATAGGGCATATTTATTTATTAATAAACATATTTGGAGGTGATGAACGAGGACTTCAACCTCTTATGTTGTGAAAACTTAATGGTTATTCTCATAAGAGTTGTTTTGTTGAGTAAATTCACGATAATGTCGTATCCAAAGTTTTAAAAATACTAAAAACTTCTTTTTATACATGAGCGACAAATCTGCACGAAAATTATCTGAAGAAGACATTAAAAAACTCATGTTTACGTATAATACGGATACAGATACGGAGCAATTAGAAAATGAGAATAAGCTACTTCGCGATACTATTTCTCAACTACAATCAGAAATGTTAAAGTATCAGCAACCAGCGCTTATGGTGTGCGAGGTATCTGAAGTTCACAATCATAGTCGACAAGCGACAATTAAAGTTCCTAATGGAAATCAATTCTATGTCAATGTTTCAAGTTCTTGTGGAAAACTTGAACCTGGTGAAACAGTTTTATGTGAACAAAAAAATTTAACTG
>JBLKOV010000011.1:0-8889 GCA_047603085.1 Candidatus Woesearchaeota archaeon | reverse complement strand
AGAACCTACAACAAAAGTTGTAAAAATCGCAAAAGGTGCAAAAACAGAAGACGTTAAAGCAGCATTAGAAAAAGAAGGATTTACTATTCTCAAAAAAGGAACAGCACGAAAAACAGCCGCTCGACCAAAAAAAGAAAAAATCCAACACAAAAAAGCTGAAAAAACTGAATCTGCAAAATAAGCTATACTATATACCGCCAAAAGAGTGGTATTTTCTCTTTTTTTATTTTACTAGCACGATTATAGTAACCCAATAGATTTAAAAACATCTCTTACTTTCAACACGTTGCAGACTAGGTTTGGAGGCCAGCCCCCTTCGCTTGTATAACTGGGCTATATGATACAACCGAAAACTCCAGTGTTTGTATACGTTGGAAAAAAAGTCTTGTATATATTGTCGATACGTTGTCCTTATTGGTCGTTTGTGTATTGAATCGAGTCAGGCGGGGAACCGAGCAGCTATAAGATACAGAATCGATGTTTTAAGGGTTGCAACGAGGAGATATATACGAGGTCACTTTTTTTTCATGTTGCAGGCTATGGAGGCTGTCTGCTCTTTTTTTATACAAGCATTTATAAATAAAAAGTACCAGTATATCCTTATGGTCAAACACCATACGCATTTATTAGAAAAATTGCGTAAAAAAGGATGGACTGAGAAAGAACTTGAATACGCATTGTATGTCATGTCACAATCTCATTCGCATAAATCACGCAAACACAAATTCTTAGATGCCATTATGCCGTGGTTTTTATTCATAAGCATTTTAGCAGGTAATTTTATTATTATGTTTACCGTAGTACCACTACTCGTATTTATGCCGAATTTTGTCATTTATGTTATATTAAGTCTTCTTGGTTTTTGTTTTGGATTTTTATATGAAATTATAATACGAGACTTAGAACACGCGTGGTTTATTCACCATAAAATCGCACTTCATATCATTATACCATTCATTGCACTCATTGGAGGAGGTTTTATCTTCATTATTTCGTATGCCGTACTACCACAATTAATGGTATTTCCAAGACCTTCTTTTGTCTTTGCAACCATATATATTCTCTCATTCATTACACCCCTATTATTAGCAAAATTCTTTATCTACGAATATACATACAGTATCGAAGAAGATATAGCGGAAGAACTCGAGAAGTAAGAAATTTTATAAAAGAGTCCTTTTTTCATACATATATCAATATGACGAATATGGTGTAGCGGCTAGCATAGAGGTCTGTGGAACCTCAGGTCCGGGTTCAATTCCCGGTATTCGTCCCATTTTTCTCAAAAATACAAACAAAACCTTTATAAATAACTCCAAAATCTCAATATTGCGTTCATAATGTCTGCATGAAAATGTAGAACGTGTGATTCGCAGGGAAAAATATACCTGTGACATTATGAAGAAAAGAAGTAAGAGACTTTTCTTTATAGTTCACATAACCATAACAAAAGGTGTTTATGCTATGTCAGAACAAAAAATAAAATACATTGTACGAATTGCAAACAATGACTTAAATGGTCAAAAACCAGCGGTTGTTGCACTTCAAGGTATAAAAGGAATAGGACAATCTTTAGCAAATACTATCTGTCGATTAAGTGATATTAATTTAAACGATAAATTAGGATCCTTATCAGAAGAAAAAATTGCAAAGATCAACAACGTTATCACAAAAAGTGAAGGAATCCCAGTATGGATGAAAAATCGTCAAAAAGATTATGAAACAGGAGAAAGTATGCATATTCTTGCAGGTGATCTTGATTTTACATTTGAAAATGACTTAAAACGACTCAAAAAAGTAAAATCATACAGAGGATTACGCCATCAATGGGGCTTAACTGTTCGCGGTCAAAAAACGAAAAGTAATCATAGACGTTCAAAAGCAAAACGTTCAAATATTACGAAAAAAGGTAAGAAATAGAGGAATTGGAAAATGGGAGATAGTAAAAAATTAAAAAAACAATATTCCACGCCTCAACATCCTTGGCAAAAAGCACGAATTGAAACTGAAAAAAAATTGTGCAAAGAATATGGTTTGAAAAATAAACAAGAAGTCTACAGACACGATACACAAATTAAAAAAATTGTACGACACTATAAAAAACTAAATTATCAGTCAACACAACAATCAGATAAAGAACAAGAGCAATTAGTTGCACGAGTTCAAAGACTTGGTTACCTTCCACAAGGAAGTGATGTTTCATCAATCTTGAGTATGACTGTCGAGAATTCTTTAGATCGACGATTACAAACACTTGTGTTTAAAAAAGGTCTTGCTCGAACAATCAAACAAGCACGACAATTTATTACACACCAACATATCAAAGTAAATGGAAAAATTGTTGATGCTCCAGGATACATTGTTCCTGTGAGTGAAGAATCGAAAATAGAATTCGTTATTCGTTCGCCTCTTGTCGATGCAGAACATCCTGAACGAAAAATACCTGAGCTTGAAGAAGCAAAGAAAATCAAAGAAGAAACAAAGGCTGTGAAAAAAGATGAAAAAACACCAACTGATGACGCTGAACAAAATAGTGAAGCGGCTGAAGAAGAAACGCCTGTAAAAATAGAAGAATCTGCGGAAAACGAAGGTGAGAAGAATGAGTAAGAAAGATATGATTGAACAACCTGAAAAAAAGGTTGAAGCAAAAAAAGGCCCTATCAGATGGGGAGTAGTTCATATTTTTGCATCCTACAATAACACCGTTATCCATATTACAGATGTTACTGGTACAGAAACTATCGCATTAGCATCAGGCGGACAAGTTGTAAAATCACACAGAATGGAGTCCTCACCAACAGCAGCAATGGCAGCAGCTAAAAAAGCAGCAGAAATTGCAATGGAAAAAGGAATTAATGGTATTCATGTAAAAATTAGAGCTAAAGGTGGTCAAAATGGTCCGAATTCACCAGGTCCTGGTGCACAAGCTGCAGTTCGAGCACTATCTCGAATGGGCTTACGAGTAGGGATTATTGAAGACGTTACTCCTTTACCACACGATACTTGTCGAAAAAAAGGTGGAAAACGAGGCCGAAGGGTTTAGAGGTTACTGAAAATGATGATAAAAAATCACGCATATTCAAAGGACAACTCAACTCTTAGTTTTACAATAGAAAAAACTACGCCTGCGTTTGTAAATGCGGTAAGACGATCAGTTATCAGTCTCGTACCAACTCTTGCTATCGAAGAAGTTGAATTTCAAGAAAATTCGTCAGCATTATACGATGAAGTTATCGCACACAGATTAGGTTTACTTCCTTTAACGACTCCGATTGGAGAATATAAACTGCGAAGTGAATTTCCAGATGATGGAGTTGCAAGAGCAGAATGTGAAGTAAAATTAACACTTGAAGCAGAAGGCCCAAAAACAGTTTATGCAGAAGATCTTGTATCAAAAGATCCTGCAGTAAAATGTGCATATCCAAAAATGGTTATTGTAAAGCTTCTCAAAGATCAGTCCATCAAGCTTGAAGCTACTGCTATTTTAGGTCAAGGTGTTGAACATGCAAAATGGTCAGCTGCAAATGCATACTATCAATATGCGCCAGTAGTTGTAACTGGTTCAAAAAAACAAGAAGTGTTACCAAAAGACATTTTAGGTTTGAAAAGTCAAGAAGTATTTTCTGTAAACGGAAAAGTACAAAATCCTAGAATTGATGCAGAAAATGCAACTGTTGAACACAGTAAAGATAATATCATCTTTACAATAGAATCCTGGGGACAAATGCAAGCAAAAGATGTCTTAAAACAAGCAGTTGAACAATTAAATATACAACTTAATGGCATACAAGAAGCTATACAAGCAATAGGTACGAAAAAATGAAAAATGAATATTTGCAATCAATAATACGAGATTTGGAAATACTCTCAAAAAAACAAAAAGTTGCAATTTGGAAACGAATTGCACAAGAACTCCAAAAACCTACGAGATCTCGAAGAACAGTAAATGTTTCTAAACTTGCGCAATATGCAAAAGATGGCGAAACAATGATTGTTCCAGGAAAAGTACTCGGTGTAGGAGAAACGGACAAAGCAATACGAGTTGTAGCATATGAATTTAGTCAAACTGCAAAAGAAAAAATTCTTGCGCAAAAAGGCACATGTAAAACAATCGTTGAAGAAATGAAAAAAAATCCGAAAGGGAATAAACTTCGGATAATAGGGTAAGAAAATGATCGTAATAGATGCAACAGATTTAATTGTTGGACGACTTGCAACAAAAGTTGCAAAGTTAGCTTTACTTGGCGAAGAAGTTCATGTAATTAATGCTGAAAAAGCTGTTTTTACAGGAAATGCAACACAAGTATTTCAAAAATACCTTCAACAATTTCATAGAGGGACTCCAAGTAAAGGTCCTTTTGTACAAAGACAAGCACACGCAATGCTAAAACGAACAATTCGTGGTATGATTCCATACAAGAAAGCTATGGGTAAAGAAGCTTTTGCAAGAGTACGATGTTACTCAGGCGTACCTGAATCGTTAAAAGAAGAAAAAGCGACTACAATTGAAACAGCACATATCTCAAAAGTAGGCGTACTCAAGTTCGTAGCGTTAGGAGAAATCTCCAAGAAATTAGGTGCATAAAATGAAAGTCATAAATGTTTCAGGAACACGAAAACGTGCTATTGCACGAGCAACACTCAAAAAAGGAACTGGTATGGTAAAAATTAATGGAAAACCGCTTGATTTATTCGAACCAAAATACCTCCGAATAAAAATTCAAGAAGCATTAATTTTAGCAGAAAAAGAAGTTCAAAAAATCGACATTTCTGTTCGAGTTGCAGGAGGAGGTCCAACAGGACAAGCTGATGCAGCAAGATTAGCTATTGGTCGAGGAATTGTTGCGTATACGGAAAACGAAGATATCAAAGAACGATATGCAAACTATGATAGATTATTGTTAGTAGCAGATGTACGACGAAGAGAGTCTCGAAAACCTAACTGTCGCGGAAAAGCGCGTTCAAAGAGACAGAAATCGTATCGTTAGAGGTATCCTACAATGATGTTTCCAATACGATGTCAAGCTACAGGTAAACCAATTGGTCACCTGTGGGAAGAGTACAACGAACGAGTCAATAACAAAGGTGAAGATGCTGAAAAAGTCTTAGACGAATTTGGCATCACAAACTTTGCTACACGATCAACATTTATTGGTCATGTAGAATTAATTGACGAAGTTGCAAAATTTAAAAAAGCGTAAAGCTTTTTTCTTTTTTCTTTATGAGCCTTTCATTTATAAGTCTTGGTTTAGGTGATAAACACGATATTACTGTTCGAGGTTTACAAAAAGTACAAAATTCTGATGTCGTCTATCTCGAGTATTATACCTCAATGTTTCTTTCAACAAAAGAAGAACTTGAAGATTTTTTTCAAAAAGACATTATTTTAGCAACAAGAAATATTGTAGAAGCAGAAGATAATCGTATTATTAAAGATGCAAAAGAAAAAAAAGTAGCATTTTTAGTCATAGGTGATGTTTTTAGTGCAACAACTCACTCTGATCTCTATCTTCGCGCAACGCAAGAACATATTCAAACAGATATTACATATAATGCCTCCATACTCACTGCGGTAGGGTGTACGGGCTTACAACTCTATAAGTTTGGAAAAACAACATCCCTCGTATTTTTTGAGCCAGATTGGAAACCCCAAACAGCATACGATGTCATAAAAGAGAATCAAAAACAGAATCTTCATACACTCTGTTTACTTGATATTAAAGTCGCAGAGCCATCAAAAATAGATCTTGCAAAGGAAAACTATCAACCACAAAAACCACGTTTTATGACAATACAACAAGCAATTACGCAATTGCAAGAAATCGAACGTGAGCGAAAAGAAAATATTTTTACACAAAATACAAAAATTATTGGTGTAGCTCGACTTGGACAAGAAACACAAAAAATCGTGTTTGGGACTGTAGAAGAACTACAGACAATTCATTTTGGTGAACCACTTCATTCTCTTATTATTCCTGCACAAAATATGCACTTTCACGAAGAAGAAATGCTCGAATTGTATAAAATCAAAAAATGAATCCACTTTCAACCCTTATTCAAGAGTTTCGTGAATTAGAAATTCAAGGTTTAGTTGAAACTGAAATTATTGCACATTTTGAAAAAAAAGGTGCGAATTTGAGTGAAATTTTTAAAGTAGTAGATATAATACATGAACAAGGACCAATAAAAAAAGAAAAATGAGGTATATATGATGAATCCACCGCCACCACCAAACTTTCCACAACCAGGGATGCCGCCAATGGGTATGCCCCCTCAACCAAATCAGAATGCGCAGGATGATAGCGATCTTACACAAATAGAAGAGCTTATAGAAGCTGTTATTGATGAGAAATGGAAAGATATTGAAAAAAATATTGTCAAAATTATTAATTGGAAAGATAAAGTAGATCAACGAGTCACACAATTAGAGCAAAATTTGAAAGATATACGATCTGATTATGACAGTCTGCAAAAATCCATTGTGGGAAAAGTTGGTGAATACGACAAAAATGTCTTAAATGTCGGTTCACAACTCAAAGCCATGGAAAAAGCTTTTGGTGAAATTATGCCACAATTTACGCGAAATATTAACGAACTCAATCGTATCACACAACGTGTAAAGGATGAGGATCAATAGATTCATCACGTGTTTTCAAAAATTTGAAGTAAAAAACTTTATAAATTGGTTAGCTGTTCACACTTATAGAGTCCCGTAGTGTAGCGGCCAATCATATCTGGTTTTGGTCCAGGTGACCTCGGTTCAAATCCGAGCGGGACTACTTTTTTTGCTCGTATTTGAACATTCTGCGACTAACGTCTTGAAGTTTTGAGTTTGACTCAAAACAATCTAATGTCCCACAATACTATATAAACAAAAAATGGTTTATACTCACCATTTATTAATCAAATATGCTAATCTAGATCGCCTACACATGCATCATTTAGACATATTGCACGAAATCGTACGGATTCATTAATATCTAATAAAAATTCAGGATTTGATGTAAGAATTCCTACATTGTTATCCACTATTTGAATTGGACCTAAATACAATTCAGAATAATGGTGACCATATAAAATTAATATGTCTGTTTCAGTTAAAGCTAAAGAAATGCTTGAAAATAACAAGATACAAGAAACTATGACTAAAATATATTTTAGTATGTTTTTCAGCCTCATAGTTCACCTTTAAGACAACTATTTCGCATAAAATCATCTGTTATTTTTTGACAAGCATTTGTATCCTCTGAACCTAAAGAATATAACATATAACAATTATTTTGCAAAGATCGCGGAATATTCTCACAAGATGTTAAATCATGTGTAAAAAAAACTTCGCATAGTTTAGTTTCAACATCATTTTGTATTAAATCACAAAACGATTTTTCATGTATAATTGACGCAGTTATATAACATTCATCTTGAAACGTTTGTTCTAGCGTACTACAAATATCTTCATTATGACCTTGTATTAATAAGTGATTAGCACAATCCAACTGTAATTCCCCTTGAAAAGAAGTACATGATATTTCAGAAGAATCTATTTGTCGTAATACTTCAAAAAGACAAGATTCGCGGAGTGTATCAGACCGTATACTTTCACAATAATTTGTTGAATTTTGAAGTAATGCTTCAGAAAATAAACCATTTTCTACATTCTCTGAACATCTATTTTGAAGATTTTCATCTAGAATCAAACAATCCTCGTGATTTAAATTGTAAGATGCAATAAATATGCTATACTCATCATCAATTAATTGTGATTCTAAAAGTTGAATATGATAATCTTCTGATTCCTCTAATTGACTTGAACTAAAAAAAATGATGCCAACTAACAATAAATTACTACATATTAATATACCAATCGTTCCAAAAAGAAATTTTTCATTCAATGAATTATCTCCCCCGTATTAATTATTATTGACTGAATACCACTTTCATGAATATACCGTATCGCCTTACCTGGTTCACCACCTATATTTGAATTAAATCTACCCGAACCAAATTGACCTATTTTACCTAGATTTCCACCTCGAGAGATTACTTCACAAGTAAATCCTTCACCATTAGGACAATCAATCTGTTCCCCCGTATATAATGTCGCCCCTTGTAATTCTTCAAAGCCTGCTCCATTTCCACCTCTTACATATATTTTAGCGGCACATCCGTGAATAAGAAGTCCACAAACTCTTGCTCCACCACCAGCTCCACCACCACCAGCTATAAGTCCCTCATTTCGTAAAAAAACTTCAGTATTTATATGAATTGCATCTCCACCCATTTGTCCTGGTCCATAATTACCTTTTCCACCAGCACCTACAACTATTCCTGAAGGTTGAATATGAATTTCAATAATAGCCGTTTCTACAGGCCAAGACCCAATAGTAATTGCAGGTAAACTCGTACTTGTGGAACCAACTACCCCGTAAATATTAAATAAAACTCGTTGATACGAAATCAAACTCACACCCTCTTGTACAAAATAATCCCATAAATTAAGATTTACGTGCTCTTCAGTTATATTAATGACATAAGTACTCATAAGATTACCAAAACCTAACCAATCTGTTATACAACCATGAAGTGTACATAATTCTGTAAATCGTGCTGTTCCATTGACATCTAATGCAAATTCAGGTGTTTTAGTTAAAATACCGACTTTTTCATTTTCTATGTGAATTGGACCTAAATACAATTCTGAAAAATGATGGCCTCCGATCGGAGCTTGTGAAAATGCAACAAAAAATAATGAAATACTAAAAATAATAAGCAATATGCTTTTTTTATACATAACTCCATTTTATTAAAATACGTTTATAAATTTTTTTATAAATAACAGCATTTTTAGTTTTTTATATAAAAAGTTATATAAGTTTAAAAAGAATAAAA
>JBLKOV010000010.1:0-9130 GCA_047603085.1 Candidatus Woesearchaeota archaeon | reverse complement strand
ATCCAACCACATGGTTTTTTGAAACGAAATGGTATAGAGCAGAATAAACCTCTATTTGAAAACCCTACATATGAAGCATTTCATATCGATAGATATAATATTCACATTCGGAACCGACAGACGGGAAAACTCACAAGTGAGTTTGATGGTGTTTTTACATATACTGATCAAAAATCAGGAAAAGACGGTCTTATCATATGTGAAGCAAAGACTGGTGATTTAGATTATTTTGGTTCGGCAGGATTATCAAATAAGTCCAAAGAAACACTTCTTGAACGAATTATAAAACCAACTGCCTCCCTATTTCCTGAGCATCAAAGAGATTTACTCATTATGGGAACTTCAACACAACTCTATTCGCTACCCGAGCGAAATCAAATTAAACCACGATTACGAAAACTCCACGAAATATTACAAGAACATGATATGGGACTTATTCTCCTACCCTTTAGCCAATCAAGAAAAGACTTCGCACATATTGTCAAACAAGTGAAAAGTGAAAAAAATACGACAAGACCAAAAACGATGAATGGCGATAAAGTATGGTATGATGATGGAAAACATGTCTTTTTATTCAAAGGAAGAAGACTTGAAGGTCTCTTTCTCAAGACATTTCATGGACTTGAAAAAATCCGTGTACGAGAAAGTTTTTATTCTTCACTCACCCATAAAAAATCTGAGTAATATAATAGAGGTGTTTTTTTTTGACAACGCCAATACCTATGAGTTTAAATTCTGGATTGATGATTGTTTGGAGATATCCGGGAACTTTGCTTAATTTTGCAAAGAGCATTTGCGCTATTTTTTCAGAATCTGTCAATATACCATGACCTCGTTTGACTGAGATTACAGCAACATACTCCATTCTTTTCCCTATATACCCCTGGCGTCCGTATTTTTTGAGTAATAATCCAACTAATGCAAAAACCCAAGCAATAATAAAACCCAAAACAATGAGTGCTGATGCAATACTTGCTTCAAATGGATTTTTTATGACTCTGGGTAGAGCCGATTGTTTTTTAAAAACCCAGGTTCTGTTTTGTTTCATCATTTTCTGACTATGATTTTTTGCGAGTTGTGTCAAAAGTGCATGATGTTGAATGGGATAGACAGCTCTATTTATTCTTTTACTATTTATCCAATGAAGCAGGATTTTAACAATTTTTGCATGTCTCATATAATAATTTAGGCAACTGCATGAATATAAAAATGTTTGGATGGTTGTTTTTTCACATGATTTTTGGGAAGGTGTGATGTATCAAAAAAGTTGCATATAGTTATAATAATAATCTTATACACTTACATATTCAATCTACCAAACACAGTTTCCAAAAATTTTAAAACAATACTTTTTCTTACTTTTTGCATGGACGACGAATTTGATTCTCACGAATTTGAACAAGAAGCGTTTAAAGCTCACGAACAAAGAGAAAAAATGCGTAACACACTCATATTTAGATACTTGAAAATAGTACTAGTATTACTTGTCGTTCTCTCACTCATTGGTTTTGCAATTTTTCGCGCATTTATGAGTCAGTTTTATTTTGTGTGAGAAAAAGAGAATCAAAGAAAAAACTTTAGATTGAACTACACGCGTAGCAAGCTACGGTGTATACGTCCAATCTATCGCTTCGCAACCAGATTTTTCAAGATTCCAATTTAGCACCAAAGCAAAGCTTTGAGATATTAAACCCGCTAAATTGGAATAAAACATACTTTTTTATAAATCAGAATTTCTTTATATTCTGTGAGTGAGATATACGAAACATTATGGAAACTATCAGCCGATAGACAAGACCTGAGAAATGATTATGGACATGCAAAAGTAGTCACTAAATTTGCTGAAGAACTGGCTATTAAATTGAATGCAGACCTAACTATTGTAATTCCTGCAGCAATATTACACGATACTGGTTATTTCGGATATTCTCAAAAAACACTATTTGACCTTATGTCAAAAAAACTTGATGTACAAACTGAAAAACGTATAAAACATGAACATATGCTCAGAGGCGCAGAATTTGCAAAAACAATTTTAACTCAACTCAAGTATGACCCTCTGAAAATTAAATCTATAACTCATATAATACTTTTTCACGACTCAACTGAAAAAACTATGAGTATTGAAGAACAAATTGTTCGAGATGCAGACAAACTTTGGAGATATTCAGATAAAGGTTTCTGGATCGATGTGAAAAGAAGAAATAGCAAACCAATGAATTGGTATACTAAGTTATTAAGTAATCTGGAAAAAAAAGATTATTTTCTAACAACAGAGGCAAAAATTATCGCTAAAACTCAACTCAATTTACGTTTAGAAGAAATACGTGACTCTATACATAAGTAACTGTGAAGACCTGAAGCACAAAATATCTAATTTAATTTGTTGGAAATTCTTCAAATGTTGGCGAGAAGTAAAACGCCCTCGCCGGGATTTGAACCCGAGTCACAGGAATGAAAGTCCTGTATGATTGGCCGGACTACACTACAAGGGCGTGTTAAGAGATGAGATTTGCTTTCTCTTTTTAAATCTTTTTATATTTTAGAGGTTTTTTGTTTAACCTTCATGCCTGAGAACGAAAATGTGCGCTCACAATATTTACATTGTAACGAATTTGCACTTTTCACATAAAACACAGAATTCATATATTCGTGATTCGTCACACATGACGGATTTGGACAATTAAACGTGTTCACAAATTTGCCCGGGAGTGTTGGTTTTATTTTTTTCACGACTTTTTCATTTTCTATGATATTAATAGTGGAGTGCTGACCAAATAATGCAATCTTTTCTATGTCTTCTGTTGTTAAAACTCTTCCTTCAATCTTGATTAAATCTTTACGCTGCTCTTTGTGGCTGTGTAAATTCAATCCCACACTAATCACTTCTGAATAAGACCGTATATCCAATAATTCAAGAATGCGTAACGCAGAATTGACTGGTAAGTGATCAATTACTACACCATTTGTAATAGGCGTTACACGAATCATTTCACACCCCCCAGTAATAGTAGAAGTAAAGCTTGACGGACATATACACCATCGGCTGCCTGTTGAAAGTAATGCGCATATGGAGTATTATCTACATCAGTATGAATTTCATCAACACGCGGTAATGGATGCAAAATCTTACATGTTTTCTTCAAGTTTTTCGTATGAGATAATTCAATACGAAAACTATGTTTAATATTATTATATTCGTATTCGTCAACAAATCGTTCTTTTTGTATTCGAGTCATATAGAGTATATCAAAATTCGATACATCCGATGGAAAACTAGACACTTGTTCATACTGAGTTTGCCTCTCATCTAACATCTCACAAATATGAGTTGGCATTTCTAATCCTTTTGGAGAAATAAAAACGAGTTTACATGAAAATAGAGAAAGTGCATATGCTAAAGAATGCGCAGTACGACCATATTTTAAATCCCCTATTAATGCCACTGTTTTTTGTTCAATTGACCCTTGTGTTTTATAAATTGCGTATAAATCTAACAATGTTTGTGTTGGATGTTGATTTGAACCATCTCCCGCATTTATAATTGGAACTGTTGATACTTCACTTGCACGTCTAGCAGCTCCTTCTAATTTGTGTCGCAACACAATTGCATCAGCATACGAACTAACCATTCGAATGGTATCAGAAAGAGTCTCCCCCTTAGTCACCGAAGTATTTGATATATCCGAAAAACCAAGTATTTTTGCTCCAACTCGTTGTGCAGCACTCTCAAAACTCAATCTTGTTCTGGTTGATGGTTCAAAAAAAAGTGTTGCAACAATTTTGTTATGTAAATTGTCAGAATGTGCTATTTCACACTCATGTGCTTTTTGCAAAATCTCCAGAATTTCATCTTTTGAAAGCTCCCATATGGATAAAATATCTCGATTTTGTAATGAACTTTGAGATATATGAGAATTCATATATGTTCTTGAGATAGACTCATATAAAAACTTTTGGAAAAAATCATCTCAATATCTTGTACACACATAACCAAGACATACCTATGATTTTAACTATTTTTACAGTGAGTATTACTATTTTTTTAGTTTATTTATAAACAGATACTACCGTAGGTGTAGTAAGAGGTGAAACAGTGAATAACACAGAACCAAAAACAGTCGAAAAAAAGTGGGTTGAAAAATTAAAAAAAGAGTTTTTTCATAAGAGTCAGGAGTAAAATTTATACCTTGCTCCGTTTTGTCTCAATAGACACAATCTGTTTCTTACATATTATTTTAGTTGCCTACGCAGCATAATTTAGTTCAAATCCCAAAAGATGGTGAGCCATCGGGGATTCTTTGAGTTGGAAGCCAACGAAAAGTCGAGCAATGAGAATTGCGAAGATGTTCTAATCCCAAGAGATGGTGAGCCATCGGGGATTTGAACCCCGGACCTCTGGCTGTCCTAGATGTGTACATGAAACACGGTCATATAAGACCAGCGCTCCACCAGACTAAGCTAATGGCTCAAAAATTGATAAAAATACATCCTTTAAAAACCTTTTGCAAAAAATAAACCAATATATTTATAAATGAATCAGAGTTTCAGATATATACCGATGACGCATTGACGTTTGCAATTTTGCAGACAGAGTGAGGTATCAAAACTTCTCACATTTGAGCATCGAGTAAGAAACGGTGAAAAATAGAAAAAATGGCAAAAATAGAATTACAAGCAGAGCAATCTGAAGATTTACTTCGAATTATTGAAGTTGTAAAACAAAATGGAAAAATCAAAAAAGGAACAAATGAAGTAACAAAAGCAGCTGAACGATCAACAGCAAAAGCAATTATTATTGCAACTGATGTGAACCCTGCAGAAATTGTTATGCACATTCCTTTAATCTGTGAAGAAAAAAATATTCCATGTTTTACTGCTGGAACAAAAGAAGAATTGGGAGCAGCAGCAGGATTATCTGTTGGAACAACTGCAATTGCAATCACTGAAGAAGGAAACGCAAAAGACGATTTAAAAAAATTCTTGGATAGCGTACAATAAGGGTGTACAAAATGGCTAAACAAGATTCAAAGAAAAAAGACCAAAAAACAACTGGCGTTCAATTTTCAGAAGCAGTTCCATCAACTGTTGAAGAGATTATTGGTCGTACAGGAACTCGAGGTGAAGCAACACAAGTACGAGTTAAAGTGTTAGAAGGTCGTGACAAAAACAAAATTATTCGAAGAAATGTAAAAGGACCAGTAAAACTTGGTGACGTTTTAATGCTTCGAGAAACAGAAATTGAGGCAAGACCTCTTTCAAGGTAAACAAAATGGTAAAATGTAGTTTTAGTGGAAAAGAAATTCCTCCTGGCAAGGGTATTATGTATGTCAAAAAGGATGGAAAAGTATTGTATTTTATTGATAGAAAAGCAGAAAAAAATATGCTCCAATTAAATCGAAAACCAAGAACAACTCGATGGACTCAAAGTTTTGCTGAGGAGAAAAAATCACAAAAACAATGAGAGAACATACACTTGTTTTGTTAAAGCCAGATGCTGTTCAAAGAGGAATTATCGGAGAGATTATTTCTCGATTTGAGCGATGCGGTATGAAAATATCAGCAATGAAAATGGTTCAACCTAATGATAAATTAGCGGGTAATCATTATGCTGATGACGAAGAATGGCTTAATTCGGTTGGAGAAAAACAAAAAAAAAGTTATGAACTGCAGAGTAAACCGTTAGATAAAACTTCTATTGAACTTGGACAACTTGTGAGACAAAAATTAATCTCATATTTAATGTCTAGTCCTATAATAGCTCTTGTTCTAACAGGTCACAATGCAGTGTTACATGTACGAAAACTCGTTGGGGAAACAAGTCCTCAAGAATCACGTCCTGGAACTATTAGAGGAGATTTTTCTTTTGATACATACCAGCTTGCGGATTATCATGCTCGACCAATTCAAAATCTTATTCATGCATCTTCATCAGTTGAAGAAGCAAAACGAGAAATACAGATTTGGTTTGAGGAAGATGAGATTCATACATGGAAAAAAATTGATGAAGAATTATTATATGGGAGATAAAAAATGGGAAAAGCAGATGTAATTATGAAGGCAATGAATAACGCAGATCGAATTAGAAATATTGCGATTTGTGCACACATTGACCATGGAAAAACAACATTCTCAGATAACTTGCTCTTTGGAGCAGGTATGATGAGTGGAGAACTTGCAGGTCAAGCAAGACAACTAGACTTTCACGCGGATGAACAAGAACGAGGAATCACAATTGATGCAGCTTCGGTTTCTATGTTGCACAAACACAGAGATACTGAGTTCTTAATTAATTTAATCGATACACCAGGACACGTAGATTTTGGTGGTGACGTTACTCGAGCAATGAGAGCAGTAGATGGTGCGATCACACTTTGTTGTGCAGTTGAGGGAATCATGCCTCAAACTGAAACTGTTCTTCGACAAGCATTAAAAGAACGAGTAAAACCAATTCTGTTTATCAATAAAGTTGATCGATTAATCAAAGAATTAAAATTAACACCTGAAGCTATGCAAGAACGATTTATCGGAGTTATTGCAAGTGTTAATAGATTAATTGGACAAATTGCAGAACCAGAATATCGAGAGAAATTTCAAGTAAATGTTGCAGATGGTTCAGTTATGTTTGGTTCAGCATACCACAACTGGGCGTTATCTATACCATTTATGAAAGAAAAAGGTATTACGTTTAAAAATATCATAGACTACTACGAAAAAGGCGGAGATGCATACAAAGAACTACAGCAAAAAGCCCCAATTCATGAATGTGTCTTAAATGCAGTTATTGATCACTTACCAAATCCAACAAAAGCACAAGCATACCGGATTCCACGATTATGGCACGGAGATAAAGACTCTGCTGTTGGAAAATCATTACTTGAGTGTGATCCAAAAGGACCAACAGTATTTGTTATTACTAAAATTGAAGTTGATCCTCAGGCAGGTGAAATCGCAACTGGTCGGATGTTTGGTGGAACAATCAAAAAAGGAATGAGTATGTTCCAAAGTAGTACCCCAGGGCAACAAGGTCGAGTACAACAGATTTTTATTCGAAATGGTGCGAAACGAGAAATTATCGAACAAGCAGTCGCAGGAAATATTATTGGTGTTGCAGGATTAAAATCATTCCCAGGTGACACAATTTCTTCTGTTGAAACCGAACCATTTGAAGAACTTAAGCATATCTTCGATCCAGTTATTACAAAAGCGATTGAAGCTGATAACTCAGCGGATCTTCCGAAACTTATTGAAGTCTTAAAGCAAGTCAATAAAGAAGATCCGAGTATTAGTATTCAAATTAATGAAGAAACTGGAGAACATTTGTTATCAGGTATGGGAGAACTACACTTAGAAATTATTGAAAATCGTATTATTACTGAGAAAAATATGAAAGTTCGAACTTCCCCACCAATTGTTGTATACCGTGAGGCTATTACAAAAGAAGGTGAAATCGCTGAAGGAAAAACACCAAACAAGCACAATAAATTGTATTTTAAGTGTGAACCTTTAACGCCTGAACTAAATCAACTTATTCAATCAGGTCAAGTACCACAAGAACGATATAAAAAGAAGGATTTAGAAATTCGACAAAAATATATCGATGCAGGAATGGATACGAAAGAAGCAGAAAAAATTAAAGCTGTAATGAGTGGAAACATGTTCGTTGATGGTACTCGTGGTATCGTTCAAATTAACGAAATTATGGAACTCTGTTTGGATATGTTTGAAGATGTGATGAAAAAAGGACCTGTTGCAAATGAACCATGTATTGGTGTGAAAGTGACATTAGTTGATTGTAAATTACACGAAGATGCAATTCACAGAGGACCTGCACAGATGTATCCTGCGGTACGAGATGGTATTCGAGCAACAATGAATACTGCAAATCCAATCTTGTTTGAACCAGTCCAAACTGTTCTTTTTACCGCACCTGAAGAATACATGGGTGAAGTATCAAAACTCGTCTCTAACAAACGAGGACAATTACTTGATATGGAAACAAAAAATGCAGTTGTTGAAGTTCGAGCTAAAATGCCAGTTGGAGAAATGTTTGGTTTATCAAATGATCTGAGAAGTGCAACTGGTGGACGGGGTACAAGTTCTTTAGTTGATCAAGCATTCGAACGATTGCCTGATGAATTACAACAAAAGATTGTCCAACAAATCAAGCAACGAAAAGGCTTAAATTAATAGATCGTAATGATCTATTTTTTTCTTTTTCTTTTTTCAAAATCACAGAGTAAATCTACTATTTTGTTTTGATAATATGCAGAGTATCGATGACCTGCACGAGATAAGATAACTAATTCTTTTGGTTCGTTTGCATACTCATATAATTCATATGGATCTTTTTCTACTGGTATTGCTTCATCCTGTTTTCCATGAATAATCAATAATGGTTTTTTCCATTTTTGTATCGATCGTGGAATATCAAGTGTAAAAAATTCATCATGAAATGTTTTCATGAGTTTTTTCCTATGTACCCAATGTCCCGGTCTATGATAGCAAATATGTCCTTTTTTCTCAAATTGAAGTATCTGTGCAGGCGTAAAATCATATGTTACTGCATGAGTTAAATCGCTTACTGCACCACTCAATATAAGATGTGTTATTCGTTTGTCAGTATGAGCATATAATGCCGCATCAATTGCTCCCGTAGAATGACCAAATAGTATGAACTGAGAAACAGCATATTTTTTTTGCAGAAAATCAAGTGCATACGAAATATCTCGTACTTCTTGACTCATCGTTTTATATGAAAAATCACCTTCAGATTCACATGTACCATGAAAATGAAATCTAAATCCAAGAAAACCTCGTTTCGCCATTTTCTGACACATTTCTTTGGCACTGCCAAAACAGTCACCCGGAAACCCATGAAGATGGACATATGCCTTTGTATATGTCTTGGGGAGATGCACATACCCAACGAGCTTTTGTTTTTTATTATTCAAAAATGTGACTCTTCGAATTTCTACTTTCATATTATATGCCAAAAGTTGCAACAACGGATGCAGATATTGCAAGTAACCCTAACAATATGAGCAAATACACAACTTGGTACACTCTTTTTTTTTTTATTTTTTGTTTTCGTTCTTTTTTTAGTTTCATAATAAGTTATTTTTTTCGT
>JBLKOV010000009.1:0-9329 GCA_047603085.1 Candidatus Woesearchaeota archaeon | reverse complement strand
AGATTCTCATGGTTTCTCGTAGTAACTCGAAACAATCCCCTCCTAACAAGCTTTCTGAAAAAATATAAACGTACTTTTTACATAAACATACTACCCATAATAGTAATATCATATAATAGTCGTATTTATAAATAGAATATTTCGCATTGTGTTGATGATTGAATATATTATTGCAATGCTTGTACTTCTTAATCCCTTTGCGATGTTTTTATATCTGCAACCAGTGATGAAAGCCTTATCAAAAAAAGAATTTCTGAAAGTATTAACCAAGGCAACAATTATCTCACTTTCTATCTTCACCATATTTCTTTTAACAAGAGAACTCTTTTTTGAGGCACTCTTTAACATACGGTTTGAATCGTTTCAAATATTTGGAGGGATTGTTTTATTCTCTATGGCATATTATTTTATCGTTCGAGGGGAAAAAGCACTCATCATATTAAAAGAGGATCTTGAAGATCTGGCAAATGATATTGCTCTACCATTCATGGTCGGTGCAGGAACAATTTCCCTCACAATTATTATGAGCGAGACACATAATTTTTTTGGCGGCTTGACAATAGTTAGTATAGCTTTGGGTGTAAACTATGTTTTGATTCTCTTTTTACAATTCATACGAAATCAATTCGATAAACGAAAGATGCGTGTTGCGTTTGATAAGAATATGGAGATACTTCTAAAATTAAGTGGATTTTTTTTAGGAGCTATTGGTATTGACATGATCATCACTGGAATAACTGCTATTGGTTTTGTATAATATATAAATGACAATATTCTGTAAAAGTGTCAATTTGCTGTGAAAGAATTTCTTCATGCATACAAAGTCTTGCTCCTGATTGTGCTATTTGCAAACGTGTTTTAGATGGATGATGAAGGTAATCACTCACACATTTGTCTGCTAAATGACACTCAACCATATTTCCTTTTGCATCCATCACAACATCCTTATTTTTTGCAGAAGTTGTTGTAAATGCAATTATTCCTCCAGGTTTTACAACTCGAGTCATTTCACCTAATACATGAGAAAAATCTGGAATATATCGAAAGACACAATTAGATACTGCACAGTCAAATATTGCATCAGAAAAAGAAAAAGGTTCTGGGGTTGATAAATCGTGGTTAATAAGATGTGTTGCAATATTTCTATTTTCACATATATCAAGCATTGACTGCGAGCCATCTATACCATAAACTTGAAAACCATCTTGTGCAAAATATTTAGCGCACTCTCCAGTTCCTATTCCTACATCCAATATTGTACTACCTGACACATAATTTTTTGTTTTATGATAAAGTATAGCTGGACTTTGAAAATCTGATTTTTGACAAATAGTATTGTATCTCTGAGCATATGTATCATACATTCGAATTGCAAATTTTGACATTGTAAAAGGGTAATAGTTAGTATTTTAAAAAAATAATGATTTTTAGAAAAGCTATTTCAATGGATCACGTACACCATCATACTCACTAGCAGAATGAGAATCTATATGTCCATTTGAATATACACGGATTCCTGGATGAAGTAATTCTTCTCTCAAGAGTGCAGGTAAATTATCTCGTCTATACAACTGAGAAAATGTCTCAATTGTTTCACCATGATCAAAAGGAATAACTCGAATTTCGTCTAAAGAAAATATTTTTTTATCTAATCCATACACAAAACACTCAGGTCTCACTGCATGGTCTATTTTACATCTATTCTCTACTGCATTTTGATAATCTTTTCTTGCACGCTTTAATATAGACTCTGTCAATGCCTCTTCTATTAAAAAATCATCAATGATATGAGCATCATATTGGACACGTAGAGTTTTATGATTCTTCTCTGCAAAAGCAAGTAATTCCAGAATATCCGTATTTCGTATCTCATCAAGTGTTGCCTTTTGTATAGCTTCGGTTAGTGACATAGAACGTAATGAGTGATATGTGATATATATAACTTTCTCTAAAAAAAGAGTAAAAAACGATTTTTAAACTAAAGAACTATAAACAATTTCAATTCGGAGCATAGACACAACGAAAACCAAACCCTAATGCTTGACTAGATGATGCAATATCACCGAAAAAATTGAATATGCCTGCGTTTTCTTGATTATTCCAATGTCCACCTCGTAATGCAACATGATTAGCGCCACTTCCAGACCTAACTCTCCCAACTCCGTAAGACGCATTCAATAATATAGACGGTTCAGCCCATTCTATTCCTGAAAAATTCGCTAATGTAAGATCACTTATTGGGTTGTTTGTTGGCGCTTCTGAATAATCAGATAATGTCCAACTTAAAACATTGCCCGCTAAATCCCAAATAAGCTCTCCATTTGACAAGACATGAATACGAAGATTTGCTCGTCCTGCAGAACCAGGTACATAACTCATATCCCATTCACCGCCCGTTCCAACATAACCCTCGGTGCCACGTAAACCACAATCATCATTTTGGGGTGCATCAAGTGAATAGTCTACATTACATTGTGATATATCAGGATCAGGTCCTGCAGCTCTTGCAGCACCTCCTGCTGAATTACCACTCGCAAGATTTGGACCTCCTGTATCGCTGACATTTAAGTCATTTATCGGAGTATTGAAAATATTTTCTGCTAACACCATCCACTGCTGGTCAGATATTAAATCATAATCATCTCCTAAATCACGACACGCTTCTATCGCATCATAGTGATCAGTGCTGTTTTGTTGAATACGTATCCAAGGTCTTTCATCAGGCACAGAGACTGCAACATATCTTGTTTGTCCTGAATTACCGGCCCAATTATTACTGCTACCATAATGTAGTTGATTCATAAGAGTATCATTTGCTTTCATCTCATACTTACTCACACAAAAATCATTTAGCTGAGTGCCATCTGCTAAAGTATGAATCGCAGGAACATAAACAAAACCCTGGGGACATTCCAGTGGTTGAAGTGAACTTGAAGGTATTGATGTATCAAATCCAGGTGTCGTTTGTTGCACACCAAGTTGTTCGTCAGTATATCGAAATGAGATATCAGAACCAGTACCGTAATATCCTTCACAAAATATCTCACGAGATTCACCAATGCTTAAACGAGCTGGTAATGCTGAACTATTTTGCTGGCCACAGAGAACTTCATTTATCAGTATATCTGTAACAGTTATTGGTCTATTTCGATTATTTCGAATGGATAGAATTGCGCCCGAGTCGTTAAACGCATGCTCACGTACACCAACATCTTGCAGTTGTAAATCAATATCTACTCCACGATCTTCTGTATCAGATCCACTAAATCCACCTAGTACACCGATTAATATAAGTGCAAGAACAATAACTACTATGGTAATTATCAGATATTCTGTTGATGTTTGGGATTTATATGAAGCCATAATATGTACCGTTTACGGAATGTTTTAGCGTTATAGTGAAAATCTGCATTTACTCGTATTTAAATATTATCATAAGCTCTTTTTACGCAGAAAATAGGAAAACGAGATTATTTCATTCTATCAAATCACAATATTTAGATTACTGGTGAAAGAAAAATAATGAGTTCTAAAACAATATATAACTTTTCGCAAAAATATAGATGAAACAAAAATGCTAAAATCTAAATTTATAATCACAATCGGAATATTCTCCTCCCTCAAAATCAGAAACTTAAAAAATGACACTATAACAAAAGTAGTCGTATGATAGAATATGTGTTATTTATTCTGGGTATCATCTTACTACTCAAATCAGCAGACTATCTCATCGAGGGTTCATCCTCCCTGGCACAAAAAATGGGTGTCTCAACACTTGTTATAGGACTGACTGTTGTTGCTTTTGGAACATCACTGCCCGAATTACTTATCACAATTATCGCCGCATTACAAGGTAGTGGAGACATTGCATTTGGAAATATCATTGGAAGTAGTATGTCAAATACACTTTTAATTCTGGGAATCATGGCATTAATCACAAGTTTACAAGTTAAAAGTTCAACTACTTGGAAAGAAATACCTTTTTCTTTTTTTGCTGTATTTCTCCTTTTTATCTTTGCCTTATCATCTCTGCTGAATACGTCTGAAGAAACACTTCTTTCTCGAATGGATGGAATACTATTACTCGTATTTTTTTCCATATTCGTGTATTACGTATATACTATTGCTCAAAAAGATAAACGATTAATCAAAGAAACACAGAATGAAAAACCTCAAAAGCACTCAAATGTCACTTCAATAAGTATGATTCTTGGAGGTTTAATTGGTTTATTTTTTGGCGGAAAATGGACTGTAGATGGAGCAGTTATTATCGCACAAAATTTTGGTTTAAGTGAATTTTTTATATCAGCCACAATTGTCGCTATTGGAACGTCATTACCTGAATTAATTACTGCCATTGTTGCTGCAATCAAAAAAAATATTGATCTTGCTGTGGGTAATATTATTGGAAGCAATATATTTAATATACTATGGGTTCTGGGTCTAACAGCGGTTATTACACCAATAAGATTTCCTTACTTTGTACTTCTAGATTTACTCATGTTATTAGGTGCAACATTTCTGTTATTCATCTTTATGTTCACTGGTGGCAAACACAAACTTGATAGATGGGAAGGAATTATATTTCTTTGCTGTTATGTCTCATATATCGTGTTTTTAGTTATGCGCGGATAAATATCTACGTATTGCAGTGAGTTTTATACTGCTTCTCAAAATCATCAGAAGGAGGTTTTTCAAAGACACGAAAACCATTATTTTCTTTATAGGGTTCACGTAAAGCTTCTAGTAAAGTAATGATTTTGCTCATATCTTTATTGTAAACGTATTCATCCAGTGCCTCTTCAAGAATATAATTTCGAAGAATACGCCGAGGATCGGATTCTGTCATAGTTTCTTTATCCAAACCAACTTTTTGTATTTTCGAACGTAATTTTTGAAAATCTTCTGATTGATATACTGAGTCAGAATATGCATGAGGATTCTGTAATGCTATAAACGAGTTTGTATAATCCAATTGATTATGTTCTAAAAAGTTCAAAAATTCATGAATCAGAGAACCAAAATCCCCATGTGATATAATACCTAATTTTTTCTTCATCATCTCCATATACGAGGTATCAAAAAGAGAATCAAATGTGTCAAATTCATTCTGCAATTCTTCTGACTTAACCAGGGGAAGCAATGTTTGTGCAAATATAAAAAGATTCCACTTTAATATATGTTTTTGATTTTCAAAGGAATATCGTTTGTATACATCTATCTTGCTAAAAGTCTTTTGAGGGTCATATGTGTTCATAAATGCACAAGGTCCGTAATCAAATGTTTTACCAACAACACTCATATTATCCGTATTCATTACACCATGAATAAAACCAACTCGGTACCATTCAACAACCATTTCAATGGTTTTTTGTATTACTTTTCTATAAAATTCTCTATAGACATTTTTTGATTCAAGAATTTTGGGGTAATGTCTTTTAATTACATAGTCTACAAATGACGTAAAATCTTTTTTTTGAAGATATTTGGATGCAAACTCAAATGTACCAAATCGAATATGACTCGACATCACTCGAATAAGCATTGCGCCATCTTCAATTTCATCTCGAATCACAGATTCGTGAGTTTTGATAACAGCTAAACTTTTTGCAGTTGGTATACCTAATTTTTCCATCGCATAACTATACATATATTCACGCATCATCGAATTTACAGTTGCTTTCCCATCACCACCTCGCGAATATGGGGTTACACCAGAACCTTTTACTTGAATATCAAATCGTTTATTCCCAGGTGTTACATGTTCACCAAGTATCAACGCTCGTCCATCACCGAGCATAGTAAAATGACCAAACTGATGACCTGCATAGGCTTGAGCAAATGGCTGTGTGTCCTTATCTATTTTGAAGATAGTTTTGGAAGAAATATTTCCAAGTCCAAGTGCTTTTTGTAATTCAGTATGTTTGAGTATAATCTGAGCATGTTTGAGTGTGGGTAATCTACATGAGGAAAACAAATCAGGATGCAATTGGGTGTATGTTGTGTTGAAGTTATACATGATGGTTAAGAATTTGGTTTCTCTATAAAAATATTCAGATTATATTCTAACAGACTTACCACCAAAATCATGAGGTAAAATTATAAAAACCCACAATATTTATAAATGAAACTAAAATCCAGTACCTATTCAAGAGATATATGAGTACAATAACGCATATATACTGGCGAAGAAAATTATTTTCTTATCGCATCACTTGAAAAAACACAAAAGGTAAAAACTATGGCACGAATGCATGGAAGATCAAAAGGAGTAAGTGGAAGTTCAAAACCATTTAACAAAGAAAACCCTTCATGGGTTTCATACAAACCAACAGAAGTTGAAGCACTAGTTGCAAAATATGCAAAAGATAAGTTAACTGCAGCACAAATCGGAATCAAATTACGAGATATGTATGGTATTCCGTCAGTAAAAGCAGTGACAAAAAAAACTATCACACAAATTCTTGCGGAGAAAAAATTAACAAAAAAACTCCCACAAGATATGATTGATATTATCCAAAAATGGATTGATGTGCAAAAGCACTTTGAAGAAAACAAACAAGATAAAACTGCTTTACGTGGAATTCAATTAACACAATCTAAATTGATGAGATTAATCGCATACTATAAAAAATCAGGAAAACTTGATGCTGATTGGAAATTTAATCCAGCTCGAGCGAGTATGTATATTGAATAAGGTTATTTTAACCTTATCTTTTGAATTATCTGATATGTCGGACCTTGATTCGACAATTCACTTTTTTGCAACAACATTTTAGTTATACGAAGTGAATGTATAGGAAGTACTTGTGACTCTAATTTCTCTTTTTCTTGCATACTCAAACCTTTTTGTACACGCGCAAAAGTGATATGGGGTACAAAAGTAGAAAAAGAAAACATGTCAGCAAATATTGTTCGTATTTGACTGTGTAATTTCTTCAGTTCTTTTTGATGAATCACGGGAATGTAAACAAGCTTTGGATTATGAGAATTTGGAAAATACGCAAATGCAGAGCCTGTTTTGAGAGAAAAAGAGGTGAAAGAAAATCGCTTGAAACGTTTTTGTATTTGTAAGAGTTCATCTTCTGTTACTTCTCCAAAAAATGCAAGCGTAATATGAAGCTCTTTAACAAATGATAATTGCAAATATTCACTTTGTGCAATTGGAAAAGGTATATGTATGGGTATTGCAAGAAAAACTCTCATAACATTTAAATAATACTCGTCATATAAATACCTTATGGATTTTGACTTATACAAAGATTCTATTCGTTGCGTACTACCCGTAGGGTATTCACTAGATACTGATTTTGATCTCGTAGAAAATAGAATTCGATCAGTAATTTCAACCACAAGTACGCTTGAGTTTTTTGACAAGGAAATAACGCCCATGGGTGATGGAAGTAAGATCAAAAAACGATACTATATTAAAACAAAATCTAAAGTATGGGGAGAATTGCAAATCGTTTACTGGCCAAGAGGAAAATACCGAATTTTTTATATTAACATTATATCGTATGTAAAAGAAGAGAAAAAGAAAAAAGAAAAAAAAGCAAGAGATAATCTCTTGGCAAAACTCACTTAAAGTTTTGCAGGTTCTAGTCTATCCGTCGTTACTAAAAACGCACACTCACCATCAGGTAAATTTGGACTATCAATAAGTTTTGCAACTCGACATCCCTTCTTACCTTTACGCAAATACATACGAAACGTACTTGAGTGAGCAACAATATGACCTCCTATTGCCGCTGTTGGATCACCAAAGAACGCATCTGGTTTTGCCATAACTTGATTTGTGACATACACGCAAACATTATGTAAATCAGCAATTTTACTCATCATATGCATATGCTTATTGAGTTTTTGCTGTCGAACAGATAATGTTCCACGACCGACAAACTCGGCACGAAAATGAGATGTTAAGGAATCAACTATTAATAACTTCACATCCAGCTCATCTTTTAATATCATCTCCTCAACTTTTTCAACCAGTAACATCTGATGATCAGAATTATATGCTTTTGCAACTTTTATGTGTGACAAAACTTTGTCTGGATCTAATCCTGCGCCTTTTGCAAGTTCAATTATTCGCTCAGGCCGAAATGTTCTTTCAGTATCTACATACACTGCATATGAGTTCGGAAATTTTTTGAGTAATTGAATACAAAGTACATGTGCAATTTGCGTCTTTGATGAACCAAACTCGCCAAAACATTCTACAATACAACCTGTTTCAAACCCACCACCTAACATCGCATCAAAATCGTCGACACCAGTTGATATTTTTGTCACACTTTCTCTTCTAATTAAGACATCGTTTCCAGTCTCAAAACCCATATTCATATTTTGACGACACCAATTAATCATCCGTCTTGCAACAGTCTCACTAATACCTGCTGCTTCAACAAGTTCGCCTGGTGTTGCAACCGCGATACTGACTGGGTCTGAAAAACCACAATCACTGAGTTTATCAGCTGTTGTTGCTCCAACTCCAGGAATATCTGTTAATTCAATTTTCTGCGTAACTTCTTCTTTTTGTGTCATTTCTTCTTGAGGAATTGTAATATCTGTAACCATTTTATTCACCTATTTATGCTGTTTGTTCTTGCGTTTCATTTAAAGCAAGAAATTCGTATGCCTTGTCAAGTACTAATTGTGCTTTTGGTAAATCCGCAAATCTCATATTTGCAGAATTCTTCCACGAACCATCTTTATCCTTGTATGATCGTTGAAGCGAAATTGAGTGGAGCGTGACTTGTTGTCCGTTCACATATTTTTCATTGGACCATATTGTTGCAGATATTGAACCTGCACTAAATCTCTTTGTTATACTACTTTGTGTTTGCTGTGCTATTTGTGCCATAGTTTGACCTCCGTCTTTTTCATAGAGAATCAAAATATATCATTCTTTAAATACAAGAGGGACTCATATGTCTAGTGACCTGTGCTGAATTTCAAGGTAAATAGGTACTTATGTAATAAAAAACTATTAAAAGACTACAAAATTACTGATATACATGACAGATATTCCACAAAAATATGATCCAAAAATTGAAGAACACGCAATGTTAGCTCATTGGGAAAAAGAGCAGATTTTTCACTTTGATAAGAATACCAAAAAACCAGTCTATTCAATTGATACTCCCCCTCCAACACTTTCTGGGAAAATGCACGTTGGGCATGCATCATCATTTACACAGCAAGATGTTATTGCACGATTTAAACGAATGAGAGGATTTGAAGTATTTTATCCTTTTGGAACTGATGATAATGGTCTTGCAACAATTAAGCTTGTGCAAAAAGAAAAAAAACTTCATCTTGCAGCATTA
>JBLKOV010000008.1:0-9368 GCA_047603085.1 Candidatus Woesearchaeota archaeon | reverse complement strand
TGTAATAATAGAGGAACACAAATGTGTTTATGACTGTAAACACATTAATTACCATTATAAAAAATGTTGGTACATGTCCTATCATTCCATTATTCACTACATACATCATAAAGATGTATAAAAATGCTAAAAAACCAAGAACAAATGTTTGGGATTTTAGGTAGTCATAGCGAAGCAAATCGTGAACTTCTTTATCTGCTTTTGTATGAGTCATAGGTTATTTCTCGTCTTTTCACTTTATAAATATTGTGATTTTAGCTATGCAAACAATTATAAAGGTTTTTTCATCTAAGAGTTCTATGGTTAATCAATACCTTGTTGAGTATCTTGAAGAAAATCTTCAAAAAGGTCATACGCTTCATGATTTAGAGGTATTCTTGGAAGAGGCAGGTTATTCCACGGAACAAATAAATGAAGCATACCAATTTATTCAAACGAAAAGTCCTCATATAAATTCATATAAAATTTTTGGGGGAATTTTTATTATGATTATAACTGGCGTACTTGTTTTTATAGTATTTTTTGCAGATCCACAACAAATTCAAACAGATCCTGTACAACATGTTGTGTTAAATGACTCAGGTACTGATGAATCGCAGCTTCAGGAACAGAGAGAAATTCCACTAGTGAGAGATTTTTTTTCTGGAGAAAAAATTTCATTAAGTCCAGTCGAGAGTTATATTGTTGTTGAAGACATTCTTCGTGAGCAGCCTGATATGGCAGAAGAATTCTGTAATCAACTTATTGATCCTCAAAATGCGTTTCATTGCTATAAAGAAGTCGTTTTATACTTTGAGGATCCTGCAATTTGTGAGAAAATAACACTTTCCGTCTCACGAGATGATTGTTACTTTCGATTTGCTGATGATCAAAAACTAGATAGGTGGGTTTGTGCAAATATTCGCCGTCCTGTGCTTCGTTCAGCATGTCAAAATATGTATAATGTGAGAGATTCTTAGTTGAAAATTAGTTATTAGCCCATGATCCATCTCGCACATAATTCTTGTTCATATACGATTATTGACTGTTCACATATTCGTTGACGAGGAGCTATAGTTTCAACATCTGCCTGAATCTCTCGTAATCTTCCTCGAAGAATAATATCGTGTACGGGAATTTGAGTGGGTATTTGTATATGAGCAATAGGTCTGTAAAAAAGGTTTGTTGGAAGTATTTGAGTGTGATGTGAATATGTTTGAGAAAGATAATGCGATATACTATTATGCATACGAGTAAAAAATAAAGATTTTGTTTGTGAGTTATGAGTATTAGAGGTATCATATAGTATGCTGAGTCTCCCAGTTTTTATTTCTTGTAGATATCCAAGAAAATGCGTATGTTTTTGTGCTAAAGTTTTATTTTTCCAAAGATATATTTGTTCTTCTTGAACACCTAATGCTAATGCCTGTTGTGTTATAGGAACATCTGAAATATTAATGGATGTTTTAGATAGTATGTGTATTCTTCCTTCAGCTGGGAAATCTTGTATTCTGAGGAGTTGAATTGTATTAAACGATGTAAGAATAGATTGTGATGTATCAAAAAACGCATGTTGTCTACGGGATTGAGAGGTTATTGTCTGATTGTGTGATAAAAGTGTGAATGAGTAATTTTGGTCATTGTCGGAATAAAAAGAGGTATTCCAATTGGTTATGATATCGGTCTGTAACTGATGTAAATTTCCGCGAAACCTCAAAGGTTGTGCTGAGAACAGAATATCGGTAGTTTTAGTACTATTCTGAGTATCTCTGTATATTTGGTGAAAAGAAATGATGCTGTCATCAGTTATTTTACTGATATTAAGTATTTTAGGTGGATTATCTGAACTTATAAGTGATACTGATGACTGATGTGGTATAAGTTGCATATATGTATAATTTTGTGTAATCAAACAAGTACGAGTCAGACAGAATTCTGCGTACTCTTTGATAGATTGATTGCTTCGTATAAACATAAGATGTATACTTGTATTACTTACTATTGTGACATGGGGCGTATACATCCGAACGATTTGACTTGAACTATTAGGGGTGATGTATGTATGGAACGCATTATTCGTATATGATTCTATTTGAATTGTGTGAAAAGAGGATATGCTTATATCATATGCGTCAAGCAAATCAGTAGTATTTGCAGTAGACAAGTCTGAAAGTAAAATATTTCCTTGAATAATTTTTTCTGATAATGTGTGATTGACATATTCATCAGCAAAACCTATGTGAATTATACAGATAATACAAATACTGTAGAGGAGTATATTTTTTTTCATTCAAACGCACCTCCATATGAACTTGCGTATGAGAATGTAAATTCTTCGGGCCTGTAACTTGTAAGACCAAAAATATACGTATCGTTTTGTGCATATACCTGATGAAAACTCATATCATGTGATTCGACGAATTGGATAATTTCTCCTAAGGGAATGAATTCGTGCTCTTCTTGTAACCCGAGAATAATTTCTACCATTTCAAGCATTTGTCCGTATGGTTTTGATATTACTCTTCGTACTGGGTAACTTTCGAATAAAAGATCGCCAGTCTGTATCATAAAATTGAGATCATAATATATTTCAATAGTTTCAAGATGAATATTCACTGTGATAATTGGTTCTTGAGTTGTGAGCTCCGCATTGATATCATTTGTTTGCAGATTTTCCGTACACAGATTCATATGATACTGAACATAAGATTGCATTTCTGTTTCAAAAAATCTATTTGTTGGGAAATATAAAACTTGGCCTTGATGAAAAAACAACCCAATTTCCTGTTCAAATAGTGTGATTGTCGGAAGTGTTCGATTGAAAATTCCTGTTTGCTGAGTAAGATCAGGTACCATGTTCTCAGTTGTTGTTTCAAGACATGTTGCGATAAAACTTTGCATTCTCGCGAGGGATTGTGATGGGTCAATGAAATCAGTTATTTGATCATTTGGTTCTGGAGAAATAATGATGCCGATTACAATAATGAAAAGAAGCATTAAAATTCCTACAAGTATGTACAATGAAACTTGGGCAGTTTTCATAGTTTTCTCTCTCTTTTTTCTCTTTTTAAATATATGTTTTTTCCTGACCCACAAATGGAGATTATACTAAGTGATTCTTGAACAGAGGTTGTTTTTATCAAAATCTTTAGGTACTCTGGACATGGTAAGACATCGTGCTTCTGAGCTGTTATTGACTATTTTTTCAGAAAATTTATAAACAATACTCGTATCTGGAGTAACATGCGAAAATCAAATTTATCAAGAAGTGAAATTCAGGAACGTAATAAGAAAATTTTGACAATAGTTGTAGCATTGTTTTTTATTGGAACAATGGTTTTTGGTTCCTTTGCGTTTATCTTTTTAATGAATCCGACGGGTCAAATTGGAAGTTTGGGTAATAACGCACAGACTTCAGTTGAAGAATTTGGTCAAAGGTTTCAAATAGTGCAAAGTGGTAACACACAGTGGTGGCAGACTGATTTTAATGGCGTAGAAGCGTTCTTTTATTTGTTGCCATCCCAAGTGGGTACTTTTCCAATCCAGGAAGAAGATATTGATCTACTGACACAAGCAGATTTGGTATATTTAACATTTAATAGTTCAGATTCTAATGTATCTGTGTTTGTTGAGTCAATTAGTCTCTTAGCTGATACATTCACTCAACTCCAAATTCCATTTGATATTGGGATAGTTGAAGAAGAATCTTTAATCGTTGAAGATTTACCACAATACACTTGTGCTGATGCAACACAAACGACGCCGGTTATCCAAATTACATTAGACAATGATTTAGGATTTGTATCGGTTGGTGATAATTGTTATCAGTTTGTCGCAATTGATGCTTTAGAGCTCATTTATCTGACTGAATTTTTACGATATAGATTATATGGATTAGATATATAGGTGAATCAAATGGCGAGTAAAAAACTGACAAAGAAGAAGATTGTCTCAAAAAAAAATCCAAGTAAGAGTACTGTGACAACTGCTGAAGTTGTGAAGCCTGAATCAACCAAAACAGAAAACTCATCTTCAAAACCTGTATCGAATACTTCCAGTTTATACGTAGTTTTTGGTTTTTTAGTGCTCCTCGTGATTATACTTAGTTTAATGATTATAGTCCAACAACAATCGCCTTCAAGCGGTCAAAGTATGGCTGGTTTTGATTATTGGTTTGAACGAACATTGGACGGTTATGAGTCTGAGCGAAATTATGAATATAATGGGTTTGTCTTTGTGCAGGATGAACAAACAGGTTATTGGCAAACATTGGTCGAGAAAGATGGTCAATTATTTTCAATTAGGTCATATTATGGTCCTCGTCAATTAGAGGATATAGTTTTACCTAGTGGCCTTTACAGTGAGTTGCTTTCAAAGGAAAATGCGATAATTTCAATTCATTCATCAGTATATGTGCAAGGTTTGATTGGTTATACTTCTATTGGTGGAATAGAAATATCCAAGGTTCTCGGACAAGCAAATAACTTACTCAATAAAAATGTTATTTCTGCAGTCGCAGATCCAATAGATGGTTTAGAAGGAATAGCGGTCGCGGACTGTCAAAATGTGACTTCAACAACATCTGTAATTCTCTATGAGTTTGGTGCAGAAAGTCAAATAATCCAAGATGATAATGGTTGTATTCGAGTTATAGCACCAGAGGGTCAAGAATTTATTCGGTTAAGTAATCGAATAATGTTTGAATTATTAGAAATAATGGATGAAGAGCTGTTGTCAGAATGAGTCAATATTTTGAAAATTCACCAAATACTTCTTTTTCTCCTAGAGAACTACACTGTGTTATTCGGGAAAGAGAATTTTCTTTTATTACAAGTTCCGGCGTTTTTTCTGCAAAACGTCTCGATCCTGGTACGAGAACATTAATTGAGTCAGTAGATTTTTCTGATCAAAGTATTTTAGACCTTGGCTGCGGATGTGGTATTGTTGGAATAGTATTACAATCTTTTTTTCCAAAAGTCACAATGTCCTATGTGGATGTGAATCCTTTAGCAATAACATCTGTGAAAAAGAATCTCAAGAAATTTGGATTAACTGCTCATGTATACAAAGATTCCATTCCAGATACGGTACGATTTGATGCAATATTACTCAATCCACCATTTTCAGCAGGGCGCGAAGTCTGTTATGCATTAATACAAGATTCATATGCTCATCTTGAGTCTGATGGAGTTTTATACCTTGTCGCAAGAAAAAATAAGGGTGGTGCTATGCTAGAAAAGAAAATGCATGAAATTTTTGGTAATGTTTCAATTCATGCGAGAAAACGAGGTTTTACGGTATATGCATCTACTCGTTGACTACAATTCTATATTTTGCACTGGATGCTGATTCAGATCGAAGGTTTTTCAATGAGTAATTTTTCAATCCTTTTTCCTTTGCATACGCATTTGCAGCTTCCTGTGTTTTGAATGTTTTTGGTCTTGATTGTCTTTTTCGACCATTTTTCATTATAATTTCTCGTTTTTTTAAGTGTACGCTCATGTTTATCACTTCCTACTTCCTGGATTTTCATCGTATTTATAAATTTAATGACGTTTTTTCAGAGTTAGAGAAGCTCCCTTGTATTTTTTGTGATACTTGCGAATAGAATCCGGAAAATAAAACGGCATATTTCTTAATAGATGTCATTTTGTTTGTCTATGCATATATTTTTTTTATTTGTTGGATTAAGCATACTTTTTTTGCTTAGTATTTTATCACCGTTACCCCAAATACATATAGATCCACTTGATTTGAGTTATTCGACAGAATATACAGAAGTCGAGGTATCTGGGAAAATTCTTGATATACAAGATTTTGGTTCATTGCGTGTTATACATATAGAACATTGCGGAGCTGTTGAAATACTGAGTTTTGATGAGGTATCAGCTTCAAAAAATGAGTATGTTAGAGTTATTGGTTCAGTTGAAAAAAGACATGGTAAAAATCAAATAATAGCGCAGAGTATTACTGCGCGTTCTCTAACTGCTCATTCACAAAATCCCAATTAATAACTGAGAAAAATGCTGCTATATAATCAGGTCGTTTATTCTGATATTTGAGATAATATGCATGTTCCCACACATCAATTCCTAATAGTGGTACTTTTTGTTGGCTTATTGGTGTGTCTTGATTCGGAGTTGCAAGAATTTCAAGTTCTTTTTCTTCATTTAAGACAAGCCAAGCCCAACCTGAACCAAATCGATTTGTCGCAACTTGTGTAAATTTTTCTTTAAATTCATCAAAACTTCCAAATGTTTCATCAATCTTTTCTTTTACTAACCCATTACATTCTTGGGATGTTGGCGAGAGCATTTTCCAAAAAAGACTATGGTTATAGTGCCCGCCTCCATTATTTCGTACTGCGTATCGAATATCTTCTGGAATATTTTGGAGATTTTGTAATAATTCTTCAAGGGGTTTCTCAAAAAGTTCAGGATGTTTTTCTAATGCTTTATTGAGTTTTGTAATGTATGTTTGATGATGCTTTGAATGATGAATTTCCATCGTTTGTGCATCAATGTATGGTTCTAAGTCTGAATAATTGTATGGTAGTTGTTCTAATTCGTATGTCATGTTTTTTCACCAATAATGTTGATTTTTTCTGATTTAAAAAACTAATGGTTTTATCATTTACCACTGGATTTTAGAGAAACTTTTATATATTGAGAAGAGATAAGATAGTATAACTATGCAAAAAGCATGATGTTGAGGTGGTAACATTGGTTACAAAAAAAAAACAAAAAACAAAAAAAACAGCAAAAAAAACAAAAAAAACTACGAAAACAGTGAAAAAAGCTGCAAAAAAAAGTAGTACTGTACACTCTGAATCATCAATTCACAAAGATGCAGAAACATTTGAATCACAACGAAATACATCAAAAGTAGTTATTGGTGTTTTGACTGCAATTTTATTGATAGTTGTTATTTTTTTAGGCATTACATTGATTTCGCCGATGTCTCAGACCATAGACGCACAAGAAGGAGATATCCTTATAGAATATTATGGTGAAACATATGTCATTACTGCTTCTGACATTGAAGAAATTTATGCGCTTGCAAATATCGATGGACAACAAATTTCTCGTGACGTTTTAATATCGCAGTTAATTGATCTAGAACTACTTACGGCAGAAGCCGAGCGAGTTGGTATTAGTGTATCTGATACAGAGATTGAACAACAATTACAGATGCAATTACAACAATTACAAAGTCAAATTAGTGAGGAACAATTACTTGTTGAGCTTGAACGACGAGGATTAACATACGATGATTTTATTGCGCAATTACGAAAAAAAAAAAAAAAAGATATTTTAATCAATCAATTATTGATGAATGAAGTATTCTTAAAGATTGATGTTGATGAGGCTGCTCTACGAACATTGTATGATGAAAACATCAATCAATTTGTATCACCTGAGTCTGTTTCAGCACGTCACATATTAATCTGTTATGAAGAAAGTTTACGGTGCGAGGCTGGACGTAATAGGACGGTTGAAGAAGCAGAAGCTATAGCACAAGAGATTTTTGAGCGAGTGACTCCGGAAAACTTTGCAGAAATCGCACAAGTTGAGACGGAAGAACCAAATTCTCAAGGTGGCGATCTAGGTCAATTTTCACGAGGTCAAATGGTCAGCGAATTTGAGGAAGCTGCTTTTAATTTAGCAATTGGTGAGATATCACAGCCTGTAAAAACTGATTTTGGATTTCATATAATTTATGTATATGATAGATCGGAAAGTTCACAGCTGTCATTTGAAGAAGTTGAAGAATATTTAGCAAATGAGTATAGGTACGCACAATTTGCACAAATTCAGGAATCCTATATTGAGTCTCTTCGACAAAACGCAGAAATTAGCCAATAATTGGCTTTTTCTTTTTTCTTTTTGACTTTAAGGCATTATCTACCCAATAGGTAGTTTTATAAATACGAACACATTTCTGCTCTCTATTAAGTGAAAAAACATACTCGCTACTGCCTGGCACGAGAGTATTTGACTGAGCGCATGACGCATGTCTTGCAATGAAGCTCAAAGTTAGTGTTTCAGGCTACATTTATCAACACAAAAAACTTAAAGTGATGAACCATTTATTGGAAATAATCATCAAAAAGTTATTGTGTTTCATACTCATATAATATCAAGTACGATTGTACAAAAACATACGATTGACAAAAAAAGAGTTTGACGTATTAAGATATTTCTGCGAGTTTTGGAAAAATCACTTAGGAGAGTGAAAAATATGGCAAAAATTAGTCCTGTTTCAGGAAAATATATTGTTAACGCAACTATTAAAATTGAAGGGGTTGTAGATCGACCCGATATCATTGGTGCTATTTTTGGACAAACTGAAGGGTTATTAGGTTCAGATTTAGAATTACGAGAATTACAACGAAGTGGAAGAATTGGACGAATTGAAGTTCAAACAGAATCAAAAGGTGGAATTACCCAAGGAACAATTGTCATACCATCTTCATTAGACAAAGCAGAAACAGTTATTGTTGCTGCGGCATTAGAAGTTATTGAACGTATTGGTCCATGTAATTCGCATATTGAAGTTAAGAGTATTCAAGATGTTCGAGTGTCAAAACGAAAACAAGTTGTTGACAGAGCAAAAGAATTATTGAAAAAATTGCAAGATTCAATGATGCCAGATTCACAAGAATTGGCTGAACAAGTTGCAGAATCTGTAAGAGTAATGGAAATTCAAGAATATGGAAAAGAAAAACTCCCTAGTGGGCCTGCAATTGATGAAAGTGAGGAAATAATTGTTGTTGAAGGTCGAGCGGATGTTGTGAACTTATTAAAACATGGCTTCAAAAATGTTATTTCAATGAACGGTGCAAGTACACCAAAAACAATTATTGAGTTAAGTAAAACAAAGACTATTACGCTATTTGTTGATGGTGATCGAGGCGGAATATTAAATGTCAAAGAAATGATTGCAGTTGCAGATATTGAATTTGTCGTAAAAGCACCCGATGGAAAAGAAGTTGAAGAATTAACGAAAAAAGAAATTCATAAGGCATTAAGAACAAAATTGACTCCAGAGCAAATGAAATCAGAATTAGCTGCACGGGATAATTTGCGTTCAAATAATCGAAATTCGCACCAAAAACATAATCGAAATTCAAAAAATGATGATCGAAAAGAGATAAAACGAGATTCGCAAAAATCGGATAATCGTTCACAAAAACCTGCAACACTAACAAAAGATGATGAGGCATTTTATAAAGAAATGCTTGAAGATTTAGTGGGTTCGCATGCTGCAGTTTTTATTGATAAAGAAAAAAATGTCCTTGGTCGAGTACCAGTGTCTGAGGTTGCCTCAACAATTGGTGATTTAGATGGCGGTGTTCGAGCAGTGGTAATTGATGGAACAGTAACTGA
>JBLKOV010000007.1:0-10912 GCA_047603085.1 Candidatus Woesearchaeota archaeon | reverse complement strand
CACTGAATTCTTTTTGTGAGTACTCGTGTTTTACCCGAACCTGCACCAGCCACACAGAGAATATTTTGTTTTTCTGATATAATCGCTTTTCGTTGAGATATATCATAATCACTCAATTCAGCAATTTGTGAAAGTTCTTCTCTTTCATCAGGAGATATTTTTTCAATGGGGATAGCCTTAATCTGAGATTTTGTATGCCACGTGGGATTGAGTATTTCTTTTTCTCCCTTTCCAGTAATTGCTAAAAGTTTCCAAAATGGATTTTTGGGAGATTTGACAAGTGTAATAAATCCAGCTTGTTGTAATTTTGCGATAAGCGTTGTAAGTTCAGGTTTTTCATACGCAAGACATCCAAAATACGGAGATTTGTATAAACGACATTTACAAATACTATCAGTTGAAATACCTTGCAAAAAATCAACGAGAAAAGTTCGTCCTACGGAGAACGGAATTGCTTGTAACGCTTTGAGTATGAGTACATGATCAGTCATAGTTTGACTTAGCTTAAAACCGTTTAAAAACGTGACTCTTGCGGTTGTCCAGTGAGTTTAGCTTGAATTCTTTGACGAATGAACGATTCGACATTTTATGTGAGTGTATCTTGTGCACGGTTTACTGATATACCTAAATCAATATACGTACCTTCCCGATTATTTCGCAGATAAAATGGCATGATTGTATGTGAGTTGTGTCGTAACTCAAATAATTCTACGCGATCGTCAAGGGAGATATTCCCAAAGATATACCTTTCTTGCAAGGAACTTGGTGTTACATCACGTTTTTTTAAAGATTCGTCAAACACAGGTTCTTGTTGATCAAATCCAAAGTACACTGCTGTGTCTAGAATCATATCTGATATGTTTTTATATACTCGAGTTGGATTGTCAGAGTAGTTAATTGGATAAACTTTGCCGTATGAAAGTGTATAGGGTTTCATTTCTTTTCGTGTTTGAAGATTAATCATTGAGTTCATAAAGAGCTGACACTAAATTTCATATATATACTTTCTGCGTATAAAATATAGGTATTGGAATATTTATATCTGGTTAGGTATTATGTATGTCAAAGGGCTTGCTTGTAACGCAAAAATTATTTAAACATGAAGTTTTTGTGTAGACAACGGGGGAAAGAATAATTTATGAAATTAACACCAGCTATGCGTCAATATATGCAGATGAAGGATGAATATCCAGACGCTATAATATTATTTCGTATGGGAGATTTTTACGAGTGTTTTTATGATGATGCAATAGATGTTTCACAAATTCTCGGTATAACACTTACAAGTAGGGGCAAAGATGAATCAAAAGCGCCACTAGCTGGTATTCCATATCACTCCTTGGATAAATATTTGAAAGGACTCGTAGAGTCAGGACGAAAAATAGCAATTTGTGAGCAATTAGAAGACCCTAAAAAAGCAAAAGGTGTGGTGAAACGAGGAATTGTCAGAGTTGTTACACCCGGAACAGTCGTTGAGGACTCAGTTTTACATGATCGGCAGAATAATTATCTTGTCTCGCTTTTTTTGGATGAGCAAAATGTGGGTTTTGCTTGTTGTGATATTTCAACGGGTGAATTTCAAACGTGTGAGTTTGCAACAATCACCGATCTCATTCAAGAACTTGCGCGATTTTCTCCAAGTGAAATAATTGTGCCTAAATCACTCAAACACAAAGCTTTGGAAGATTTTACTCGCCATCAAGGAATACTCTTACATCATGTGCAGACATATTATTTTTATTATCCAAAAGCTGAAAAAATCGTACTTTCTCAATTTCAAAAAGAAACAATTTCCCAACTCGGATTATCGCAACAAGAACTCGCAATATGTGCAAGTGGGGGATTATTACAATACTTACAAGAGACTCAGAAAATACAATTATCATACATTGACACACTTAAAAAATATACAGTATCTGATTATATGCAATTAGATAAAACAACACTGACAAATCTTGAGATTACAAAAACTATTGTTGATCAAAAAAAACATAGAACGCTTCTTGCAACTATTGATAAGACAAAAACAAGTATGGGTGCAAGATTACTCAAAAAATGGATAGTTCGACCATTAATAGATATTACACAAATTCGTGCAAGACAATCCTGTGTGGATTTTTTTTGTGAAAATCAATTGCAACTTGAAGAAGTTCAAAGCTTATGTGGAGGTATTGTTGATTTAGAGCGACTGCTTTCTCGTTTAACATATGGTCAAGGAAATGGTCGAGATTTAGTGTCGCTGAAAAATTCATTATCTATTATTCCTCAAATATATTCAGTTCTTGATGCATATCAAGCTGAATATCCCCTTCTTGCAAAACTCATTTCTTTTCACAATGTGGAAGAATTAGTGTGTCATATTGATAAAGCAATAAAAGATGAATGTCCGGTTAGTATTCGCGAAGGAAGAATTATTCGAAAAGGATATAATACAGAATTAGATGAACTCTGGGATATAAAAAATAATGCAACAACAATTTTATCAAAAATAGAACAGGAAGAAATTCAAAAGACGGGTATTTCAACATTAAAAATTAAGTATAATAAAGTATTTGGGTATTACATTGAAGTCACAAATAGATTCAAAGATAAAGTACCTGACTCGTATATTCGAAAACAGAGCACGGTAAATAGTGAACGATTTATCACCGAAGAATTAAAAGAACTTGAAGAGAAAATTATTTCAGCACAAGATAAAATCCACGAGTTAGAGTACTCGTTATTTCAAAAAGTTGTAGAACATATTCTCACGCAAACAAAGAGTATACAAGAAAACGCACAAAAAATTGCAGAGCTTGATTGCTTGATGTCTTTTGCACAAACCTCGATTGAACATTCATACGTATTACCTGAACTTCATGATGGTTTTCAATCATCACTAAAAGATTCTCGTCATCCAGTAGTTGAACAGGAATTGTCTGATTTTGTTCCAAATGATTGTGCATTTACAGAAGATGAACGGATGATGATAATCACAGGGCCTAATATGGCTGGAAAATCGACATTTATGAGACAAATTGCGTTAATTCAGATTCTTGCGCAAATAGGATGTTTTGTTCCGGCACGTCAAGCAAAAATGGCGATTGTTGATAAGATTTTTACTCGAGTTGGAGCATATGATGATGTCTCACAAGGTCAGTCAACATTCATGGTTGAAATGAGTGAAACGGCACATATATTACAAAATGCAACAGAAAAGAGTTTTATTATATTTGATGAAATCGGGTCAGGAACAAGTACGTATGACGGTGTATCACTTGCTTGGGCGGTTGCACTTGATTTAGCAAAACGAATTCAAGCAAAAACCGTATTTGCAACTCACTATCATGTTTTGACAAAATTAGAAGAAGAAAAAGGTGTTGTAAATTATAATATTGCGGTTCTGGAAAAAGATGATGAAATAACGTTTTTACGAAAAATTGTTCGTGGCGGTACTGATAAAAGTTATGGTATTCATGTTGCAAAACTTGCAGGTCTTCCATCACATGTTATTGAAAATGCTCGAAAAATTCAGTTACGATTAGAAGAAGAAGATAAACTGCACAAACATATTGTTGTTGAGAAACGATTAGTATCACATACCAAAGATGTTGATACTATTAGTTATGCAAAACTTAAACAGCAAACATTAGAAGATATACAGGATGAGAATTAAGATACGATGAAGAAATCACAAATAAAAGAATTAGATACATCAGTTATTGAACAAATTGCTGCAGGAGAAGTTGTTGAACGCCCCGCAAATATTGTCAAAGAGTTGCTTGAAAATGCAATTGATGCAAACGCAACAAAAATTGAAATTGATATTCTCAAAGGTGGTCATGATCAAATTCGAATAAAAGATAATGGGCAGGGAATGTCAAAAGAAGATTTACCTCTGGCAATTAAACGACATGCAACAAGTAAATTGTCTACAATTGATGATTTGCTTAATATTTCATCACTGGGTTTTCGAGGAGAAGCACTCGCAAGTATTTGCGCTGTGAGTAAAGTCACAATACGTTCTAAACAAGAAGATTCAGTAAGCGGAACCGAATTGTGTATTCATGGTGGGAACATTGTCTCACAAAAACCCTGTGCGCATGATGTTGGAACAACTATTATAGTGGAGGATATTTTTTTTAATGTTCCTGCACGAAAAAAATTTTTACGAAAACCACAAACAGAATTTTCTCATATTGCAGAAATTGTGTCACAATATAGTATTTTAAATCCGAAATTATATTTTGTGTTAAAGCATAATAATGCAGTTGCATTGACTTCTCCATCAGTAAGTCGTTTATCAGATAAAATAGGTCAAATTTATGGGTTAACTGTTGCAAAATCATTACTAGAAGTTGATTATATGGATGAAGAGTCTAACATACGCATACAGGGTTTTATTTCCGGACCGACTCAAACACGTCGCGATAAAGAAGGAATTAGTATTTTTGTGAACGGCAGATATGTCAAAAACACGGAATTACTCAAACCAATAATTTTAGGGTACTCAACATTACTCATGATTGGAACATATCCCTATGCAGTATTGCATATTTATGTAGATCCGCAGATACTAGATGTGAATGTGCATCCGCGTAAAGATATTGTGAAATTCTCTGATGAAGCGCTTGTACAAGAGCATTTGACGAAATCAGTTTTTATAACATTAGAAGAAAAAGAATTTATTGCTAAACCTCAGACAAAAGAGAGTACTTCTTCCTTAACAGAATATGCCGATGCACAATCTCCGTATGAAAAAAAACGAGATGAATCAGAAACTCATACTCAAGTATATACTGAATCGGCTTCTGATATTACTGCCCAAAAATCAATTCAACAGGAAGAGTCAACACAACAAGCATATGACAATCAAAGTGAATCACCTCATATTGCTGAAGAACAAAAAGTGTTTGAACCAACATCTCATATTATTTCTACACAAATGGAGTCCTTTCCTGAGTTAACGTATATTGGTGTTTTACTCAAAACATACATTATCTGTCAATCAAAAACTGATGTTGTACTCATTGATTTTCACGCTGCACATGAACGATATCTCTACGAGAAATTCAAAGATGCATATGAGGCAAAGGGTGTTCAAACTCAAACATTATTAGAGCCATTTATTTTTGATTCAACACCGAGTCTTGTTGCGAAAGTACAAGTACATCAATCTTTTTTAGAAACACTGGGTATTGAAGCTGAAGAATTTGGACACAATACAATTCGTGTCAGAAAAATACCTCTTATTGGAAAAAAACAATTATCAAAAGACACAATTCATACTATTATAGAAGAGCTTCCAGCGACTCAAACAACGCATTCTGATACATACCATACTCTCAAGGAGAGAATTTTTTCAACAATGGGTTGTCGAGCTGCATACAAAGCAGGAGATGATATTACGTCTGAATTGGCAAAAAAAATTGTGAAATGGCTTTTAACATCTAAGCAACGATTTGCTTGTCCACATGGAAGACCAATATTTGTGCAACTCACGGCATATGAATTAGAAAAAATGTTCAAACGCAAAGTGTGAAGTAGAAATGTGAGTTATTTTCTCTTATTTTTAAAAGAAAAATACCCAAATGTTTAAATATACGTGGGAATATCATTTTCGTATGAGTCAAGAAGTTTCCTTACATGAATATGAAGTTGCAGTGCTTCCCTTATTGCAAAAACAGAAATCTCATCAGGATGTCCTCAAAGAATCAGGTTTAACTCCAGTTCAAATTTCTCGTGCATACCAATGGCTTGAAAATAAAGATTTTATTTCATTAGCATATATTGAAGAAGAATCTCTCACTATAACTCGCGATATGTTTGCGTTTCGAAAAATCCTCCAATCCGTAACAAAAGGAACATATTCTCTGAGTGAATTAGAGAAAAAAACAGGATATTCCCAAAAAGTATTACTTTCTCAAGAAGGTATTATTTATCTCAAAAAAAATGGATTGTGCCAATTAGAAAAATCTGACAAAGGTTTACATGTCGTATTTACGCAGACTGATTTAAAAAAAACACCCTTAGAAAAATTCGTTGAAACACATGTGCACAAAACAGTATCCTTCTGTGAATTATCAGAAGAAGAACAAGCATTTGTTAATAAGTTACGAAAAACACCTGGGTTTATTGAACAGAAAAAAGAAAAGTTTCCAAAAATCACGCTCACTGCAAAAGGAAAGGCAGTAAAAGTATCGACAACCAAATCTCAAGCAATAGGGCAGTTGACATCAACACAACTCAAAGAATACACGGACTCAATGGAATTTCGACCCTATGATGTCTCCGCTAAAGTTCCACACATTGTGAGCGGTCGTGTGCATCCGATGACTGCAGTTATTCGATTAATTAAAGATATCTTTATTGAAATGGGTTTTTCAGAAATGAAAGGACCTTGGGTAGAAACTGCGTTTTGGTGTATGGATTCAATGTGGATACCCCAAGATCATCCTGCTCGAGATGTGCAAGATACATTCTATTTACAAAAAGAAGGATTACTCCCCAAAAAAGATCTTGTTGAGAAAGTAAAAGCCGTCCATGAACATGGTGGAAAAACAGGTTCAACAGGATATGGGTATGTGTGGGATCCACAAAAAGCCAAAGAATTAGTATTACGAACACATACTACGGCAACAACGTATCGATACCTACATGAACATGTCAAAAAAGGACCTGCAAAGTATTTTTATGTTGGAAAAGTATTTCGAAATGAAGCAATAGATGCAACTCATTTACCTGAATTTTTCCAAGTAGAAGGATTCGTGATGGATGATGGGTTAACAATTGAACATCTCCTGGGTTTTATTAAAACATTTTATCAAAAATTAGGGTATGACAAAATCAAATTTAAAACAACGTATAATCCGTATACTGAACCGAGTGTTGAAGCATTGTACTATGATGAAAAACGAGGTACATGGCTTGAATTAATTAATTCGGGGATATTTCGTCCCGAAAGTTTAGCGCCATATGGTATTACACAGCCAGTTATTGCTTGGGGACTTGGACTTGAACGTTTAGCAATGCTACTCTTAGAACAAGGAAAACTCAAAGATATTATTGGTCCTCAGAGTGATCTAAAATGGCTGAGAAATTATCCAGTTATCAGTAGAGGTGAAAAATAATGGTCACACTAGATACAAGATTTACACGATTACAATCGTTCTTACACCAAGAATGTTCACTTGAAGAATTAGAACATATACTCTTTGAGTTAGGATTTGAACTCGATGATGTCCAAGGAGATGATATCAAAATTGATATTACGCCGGACAGATTAGATGCACTTTCAACACCGGGTTTAGCAAGAATACTGAATGCATATCGAGGGAAAAAATATACCTTTGAAAAACCGCAAAGTTCACAATATCATGTACATATTGATTCATCAGTAAAAGATGTACGACCAAAAACAGTGTGCGCAGTCATCAAAAATGTGAAATTCACAGAAGAGAATTTAACTGAATTAATTTGGTTGCAAGAAAAATTACATGCAACAATTGGGAAAAAACGGGAAAAGGCAGCAATTGGCGTATATCCCTTAGACAAAATTCAATTTCCTATTCAGTACTGTGCAAAAAAATCTGCTGATATACGGTTTCAACCGCTAGATGGAGATGGCGAAATGACTGCGGAGGACATTTTACTGAATCACGATACGGGAAGAACATATGCGCACTTGCTCAAAGATGCATCAAAGTATCCGGTATTTATTGATGCAAAAAATAATATTTTGTCATTACCTCCAATAATTAATTCTGAAACTGTTGGACGTGTTACAACGAGTACGACAGATGTCTTTGTTGAATGTAGTGGATTTGATGAAACAGTCTTAACATATATTTTGAATCTTGTTGTGTTATATCTTAAGGACATTGGCGGAGATGTATATTCAGTGCATGTTGACAATGTGGAATATTTGATGCAGGACATGCCAAAAAAAATAGTTGAAAACTCGTATGTAACAGAAAAATTAGGACTTTCACTTACCGCAAAAGATATTGCGCTTTTATTAGAAAAGATGCTCTATACAGTTACTGTTGTAAATACCACAGACGTAGAAGTGCAGATACCTCCAATACGTCATGACATTTGGCATAAGGTTGATATTGTCGATGATGTGCTTCGTGCATATGGGATAAATAATATTACGCCTAAAGTACCTCATGTTGCGACAGAAGGAAAAAAATTACCTGAAAATCAATTAATGGAAGAACTCACGCAACAACTTGTTGGTTTTGGATTACAAGAAATTCGGACACTAGGTGTAACTGATAAAGCAGATCAATTTGAAAAGATGTGTATTGAACCCCAAAATTTCGTATCTTTAGGTAGTACTGCAGAGCGTTCGATTAACATGTTACGAACATCAATTACACCTGAGTTACTCAAGTGTTTATCACAGAATCAAAATGCACAACACCCATTACATGTATTTGAAGTAGGTGATGTCATACTACCTGAGAAAAAGTCAGATGTCTTGTCAAAAAATGTTCCAACAGTTTCTGTTGTCTGTTGTAGTGATTCGACAAATTTTACGCAAGTAAAACAAATACTCGCAACGCTTCTTGCTCGATTTAACTGTGAGTTTGAGTGTCAACCAATCTCTCATAATTCATTTATTCCTGGTCGATGTGCGAAAATACTTGTGAACGGCAAAGATGTTGGTGTTATAGGTGAAATTCATCCAAAAGTGTTACGAAATTGGAATATAGGATATCCTTGTGCATCCTTTGAATTGACAGTAGATGCGTTTGAGAGATAGTTTTTTTAGACGTGTAAAATCATAATACTTATATACCATAAAAAGTAAAATACTCTATGAATAAAGAATTACATGATATCGATCGTAAACTTTGTGCCATACAAAAAACATTATTTTCTCATTCATATATTCGAGTCCAAAATTATGACGAAGAATTTGAAAAGTTCTGCGATTCACAATTTCAATATAATCCACAGTTCACATATAAGAAATTACGTGTAGAACGGGTAATTCAAAAATTAGAACAAATATCAATACCGCAAGATACTAAGTGGTCCGCAATTTTTGAAGAATTTCGTTTGTATTTATTAGAATATGCCTACATTCTTGAAAAAGTTGGAACTGATCAGTTTCATACACTCAATTTCTTCGGAAATTTGACGCATACACTCATAAAAAAAGCCGAAGAATCATTACAAGGTGTAAAACGAATAGCTCCAAAAGTTCAATCCGAGAAGATATCTGCAGAAAAACTTGGAGAAATACTCCTGGGTGAGGTACAAAAAATAGGTGGTTTTGATTGGACTGTACAGTACAAAGATTCTGCATCAGCAACGGTTTCAATTCATGCTGCGAAGAAGCAAATTACCATACGAAAAAAAGCTTTTTTTAGTGAGAAACGCGTCCAAAAGCTCCTCGTTCATGAAATTCATACACATGTCAAACGATCAATATGTGGTGCAAAACAACCATTTGGTATGTTTCAAATAGGGTTACCAGGATATATTGCAACAGAGGAAGGACTTGCAAAATATAATGAGGTACAAGCAGGCGTTACAAACTCGTATTTTACCAAACTCCAAGCACTTTTAGTACTTGCAACAGATAAAGCATCACGTTCAAGTTTTGTAGAGTTATTTTCTTTTGTGCAACAGTATATACATGATGTCAAAAAAGCCTTTAGATTCTGTGCACGAATAAAGCGCGGAATGAGTGATACGTCAAAACCAGGTGGATTTTTAAAAGATCATATTTATTTTCAAGGTTTACTTGAAATAGAAGATTTTGTTGCACATGGGGGAAATATACACGAATTGTATGTTGGAAAAGTTTCACTTGATTTTCTTAAAAAGTATAAGGATGTTTTACAAGATGAATTAGTTTGGCCCTGAGTATGATTTTCTTTTTGACAAAATGTGGTTCATTCATGACCTAAAACTTTATAAAATGATACTCTTGCTACACTATGTTTATGGCTAAAAACAAACAAAAAAAGCAGAAACAATCGAAGTTTTTCGATTTTTATGATAAACACTATAAGCTTTTGACTATTCTTCCGTTATTACTCGTCGTATTTAGTGCAGCTGGCTTGACATATCAAATGATTACACATGATGGTGAAATTGTTAATCGAGGTATTTCATTAAGTGGCGGATTATCAGTTACAGTTGAAACAACCGAAGTTTTTGAAATTGCACAAATAGAAGAAACATTACTCGCAGAATTTTCTGATAGACAAATTCGTGTGAGGACTCTTGAAGATAGAGGTCGATTGAGCGGATATACTATCGAAAGTAACATTGATGAGACTGGCAGAGATGATTTTGTAAGAACAGTTCAAAATATATTTAGCGTTTCATCTGATGATGTCAGTGCTGAATTAACAGATTCTTCTTTAGGAGAAGCATTTTTTCAACAAGTTATTCAGGCACTTATCTTTGCTCTTATTATCATGGGTATAGTTGTTTACATTGCATTTAAAAAAATTGTACCTGCACTTGCAATTATTCTGGCTGTAATCATTGATTTACTAGTCACATTGACTATTTTTGATTTAACTGGTCAGTATTTATCAGCAGCTGGAGTTGCAGCATTTTTGATGATAATTGGATACTCCGTTGATACAAATATTTTATTATCATCACGATATCTCAAACGAGCCGATGAGTCACTAAATGATCGATTACGATTCGCATTCAAAACAGGTGCGTTCATGAGTTTAACAACAATATTGACAATCAGTGTTGCCTTTATTTTCACAAATTCAGAAATTATCAGTCAGATTATGCTTATTTTACTTATTGGTTTAAGTGTTGATTTTATTACGACATGGATGTTAAATGCAGGTATACTACGGTGGTATTTAGAATCACAGGGAGAGACAGAAAATGGCAAGTGAAATAGAAGATATTGCGATTAATTGGAGAGGACTAGTTTGAGATA
>JBLKOV010000006.1:0-11280 GCA_047603085.1 Candidatus Woesearchaeota archaeon | reverse complement strand
TAATATTCAGTATAATATACTTGTGTCTTTAACTAATGTAAAAATCACTGAGAAATTTGTATGTGTCCATTTTTCATTTTTTTTTTAAAAAATCTCACACATCCAATTATATGCAGAACAGTTTACAGTTACAATTTGAAAAAGCGGAATTAGATTATCGTATCTATAAAACGCTTGATGGACAAGAGTGGTTTTACTTTGACGATTATGAGAAACTTCGAAAAACTAAGATACGGGGGTATAAATTTTTTTATCCAAAAAATTGTAGTGAACAACAACTTCGAACGGTTATTAAAAAGAGTTGGTGTACTGCAATTCTTAATCCTGATGAATTTGGTGAGCGAAAATCACAGAAGCAATATGATTCTCTAATTTCACATGTAGTCTGTAAGATGTGTGCGGAAAAACACATTGCAATTTTTGTCACATTTGACTCACTTAAAACAGTACCTCGGCCTGATTATCTCTCACGAATCATACAAACTCGAAGATTGTGTAAAAAATACAAAACAACTCATACATTATTAGTTTTATTGTCGCAATCTGAAAAACCCTATGGGCAAAAAGATATTGATGCAGTTTTTTCAGTATTGGACGTTCAATAATTTCTCTTGATATTTTTTGAGTTGTTCGCTCTCAACTCTGAAAACTTGCGTATTATAGATTGGTGTTTTTTTTGATACGCGCCAGTCCATACCTTCCAGTAGTGTGAGTACTCCTGCGCGGATAACATTTCCATGCGTAAAACATAAACTTTCTTCGTGTTGTTCTAAAATATCTTGCAATCCTGACAAAAATCGTTGACCACCAATTTCATACGATTCACCCGTTGGGAAAACAGATGTAAATGGTTGCGTCGCATATGACATGTTCTTTGGGATTTCTTTGAATGATCTTCCTTCATACTCGCCTCGAGAAATTTCATTTAATCGCCCATCAATAATAAGTGGTGTATCAGCAGGAAGCGAAATTCGTGCAGTTTCCTGTGTTCTACGTGCTGTTGAAGTATAGACGGGTGGTATTTCATCAAATTCGTTTTCAATCCAGTTGCGTAATTGAAGAGCCTGTTCGATTCCTTTTTCAGTTAATGGCGCTTGGGGAAAATGACCCCAAATTCGTGTTGGATTTCTATTAATTGTTGATTCAGCATGTCTAATAAGGTATGTATAACTCATAAATGACTGGAAAAAGAGTAGGTTTAAAAATATTTATATGATTCTATTTGTATGATATTTGATAATCTCTCCTCAAAAGCAGTACTCTCACCTATGGCTGGTGTAACTGATATTGCATTTCGAACACTTGCAAAAAAATATGGGGCTGGTTTAACGTACACTGAGTTTGTGAGTAGCACAGGATTAATTCGTGGAAGTGAGGGTTCAAAGAAATTGATTCAGACAGATAGTTCTGAAAAACCAGTTGCTGTACAATTATTTGGATCAAGTGTGGATGATGTTATTGCTGCAGGAAAATTAGTTGAAGATTCATTTGATATTATTGATGTGAATTGTGGTTGTCCTGCGTGGAAAGTTGTGAAAACAGGAGCAGGTAGTGAGATGCTAAAAGAACCACAGAAAATAGGTGATTTTATACGTCAACTTTCTCGGGCGGTTAAAAAGCCGGTAACCATTAAAATACGTGCTGGTATTGATGATCAACACATTAATGCGTTAGAGGTTGCAAAAATTGTGGAAGAAGCAGGTGCGAGTGCTCTTGCAATTCATGGTCGCACACAAAAACAGGGATATAGTGGTACATCTGATTGGGAGCTCATTAAAAAAGTCAAAGAGTCAGTGTCAATACCTGTGATTGGAAACGGGGATGTATTCACACCCGAAGATTTTGTGGAGAAGTTAACGTACAGTGGAGTTGATGCAATAATGATTGCTCGGGGTGCGATAGGTAATCCGTATATTTTTCAACAGATTCAAGATTACATAAAAACAGGGACATATAAACCGAAAGAGCCGATTTCGTTGTTTTTAGAATATCTAGAACTTGCTAAGACATATGATATTTCCTTTTCAGGTATAAAAACTCATGCCTTACAGTTTACCAAAGGTATGGAAGGTGGCGCAAAGATACGTGAGTTTTTGTCTACATGTAAGACTGTGAGTGAGATTGAGGAGTTTTTTTTATCGTTGCAAAAGTAAACTTTTATAAGTGAATAAATATCTGGTTTTGTTATGAAGAGTCAAACTTCGACTGAATATTTGATTATTACTGCGGTTGTTATTATCTTAGCTTTAATCATGATAGGAATCTTAGGTGGATTTAGTGGTTCTGATACTGATGCAAGAGTTTCAGATTTAGAGTTACGAACGGCTGAAATTGGTGTTTTAGAGTATACAATAAATGATTCTGATGCTGCCTTTACTGTGCAAAATAATAGGGGTAGACCAATTACTGTTTCTGAAGTGTTGATAAATTCAATTTTGTGTACTATGATGATAGTGATGAGTTACCAGTTAGACTAGGAATAGGTCAGAGTGCTCAGATTTTTTGTTCAGGTAATTTTAGTACTGGCTCACAATTCGCGTTTCGATATACGGATGAGCGATTAGGTGTTGAACTGACAACGCCAGGGTTTGAATCTGATTTTCCAAGTGTTTCGACACCTTTAGTTACACATGAGTATACTGTGTTAAATTTTGCGAATGGCACGCAGATAAATATTTCAGTTACGGGCGAGTTAAATTCGAGTCATATTCCTCAAGGGGATGATATTAACAGTGTGATAATAGGAACGAATGTGACTAGTATTGCTGGTGGAGGTTGGCCCGGTGTTTTTGGAAGTAGGGGTTTGGAATCAGTTGTTATTCCTGACAGTGTAATCAGTATAGGGGATACTGCGTTTCTGGATAACCTCTTAACATCCGTAACCATCCCTGACAGTGTAATCAGTATAGGGGATACTGCGTTTGAATTGAACTCTCTTACTTTTGTTAAAATCCCTGACAGTGTAATAAGTATTGGTAATGGTGCATTTATGTATAACTCCAACTTAGAAACAGTCTATACTTCAACAAGTACAACACCTTTCTCTTTTTCAAGTATTTTCCAAGGTACAAGTCTCACAACAGTTTACATTGCACCTGATAGAGTTGCAAACTGGGAAACAGAATTTTCAAATACAATACCATTCAACGTATCAAACTGGAAAGATTCACCAAACATAGTCACATTCGAGAACTGGACATCCTACCCCGACCCTATGAACTAATTTCGAAAACATTATAAAACACCATAATTTCAAACACCTATGAAACTTATATCGTGGAATGTAAACGGAATCAGAGCAGTTCTCAAAAAAAACTTTCTTGACTATATCACAGAAGAAGACCCAGATATTTTATGTCTGCAAGAAACAAAAGCAACAAAAGAACAAGTTGATGCAACAAATATTACGTATCCCTATATGTTTTGGAACTCAGCAAAAAATAAAAAAGGATATAGTGGAACTGCGATTTTCACAAAAATAAAGCCACTTACAATTACATATGATATGAACATGCCAGAGCATGATCAAGAAGGTCGAGTTATTACAGCTGAATTTGAAAAATACTATGTGGTTAATGTGTACACACCAAATTCAAAAAGAGGATTACTGCGATTAGATTATAGACAAGTTTGGGATGCTGACTTTTTAGCATATATCAAAACATTGGATGAGAAAAAACCAGTTATACTCTGCGGAGATTTAAATGTTGCTCATACAGAAATTGATTTGAAAAATCCCGAATCCAATACAAAAAATGCAGGATTTACGCCCGAAGAACGAAAAGGAATGGATGCAATTTTAGCAGCAAATTTTATTGACACCTTTAGACACTTTCATCCTGATGAAATAAAATATACGTGGTGGAGCTATATGTTTTATGCTCGACAAAAAGGTATTGGGTGGCGTATTGATTATGTGATAACCTCAAAATCATTTATCAATAATGTACACAAAGCATTCATTCGTGATGACATAGAGGGTTCTGACCATTGTCCGGTTGGAATAGAGTACTCATGTTAGAAACAATTTTTTCTCCATCTTTTTTATCTCAAAATCTCTATACTATTTCACTCATATATTCAGCAGTTATTCTTGTCTTATTTAGCGAACTTGTCCTAAAACATGTCATTTTCCCCATATCGTTTTATTTGAAAGATATCACATTCAAGAAAAGAAGAAAACGTCCGACATATCTCAAAATTCTCGTGCAAACTGTTGCAACAATTATTTTTATTCTCTATTGTTATTTTGGCTCAGTATTATTAGCACGATTTATTTTTCTTCCCATATTACAAGAATTCCGTTCAATTATTTTAGTTGTCATAATCCTCAGTTTTATCGGATTAACATATATCTTACATACTGACAAAATCAGGAAAAAATTTTTACGTGTTTGATTCTAACACCAATCGCATCTTTTCAAAATCCTCTTTTATGACACTTCGTAATCGAGGGTTATATAACATAGCTGCAGGATGGTATTGGGGTATAATAGTTATGACTTTTTTTTCAAACTCCGAAACATATGTCTGGCCATGAATGTGAGAAATACCATCTATATCAGTCATATCTTTATCCAAAAATTGAGCTAATACGAATTTAGTTGCAAAATTACCCAATGGTACGAGTATTTTGGGAGAAATAATCTGAATTTGTTCAAGTAAAAATGGAGTATGTTCTTGTATTTCTTTCATTGTCGGATTTCGGTTTTTTGGCGGTCGGTATTTGAGAATATTTGCAATATAGATATCATCAATATCAAGTTCGATATATTGTAATAGTTCTTGGAGTCGTTTTCCTGCAGAACCAACAAAGGGTAAACCTGTCTCATCTTCTTTTTGACCTGGCGCTTCCCCGATAAACATGATGTCTGCATCCTCATTTCCTCGTCCAAAGACGAGATTCTGTGCATTTTCTCGCAACTCATCGTGAAGCGTACTCAATATTTTCTCCGATAATTCTGCTAATAATCTCTGCTTCTCCCCAAAATCCATAACAAAAAGAAAAACAATAATCTTTATAAATAGTTTTATTACTGCATGGCTATGAATTACAGAGATAAAAATACAAAAATTGTTGCAACAATATCAGATTTACGTTGTGACGTAGAATTTATTCAAGATTTATATGACCATGGTATGGATGTTGTCAGATTAAATACTGCACACCAAGATGAAGAAGGTTCTCTAAAAGTCGTTGAAAATGTGCGAGCAGTTTCAGACAAAATTGGACTTCTTCTTGATACAAAAGGTCCAGAAATTCGAACGGTAAATATTGATGAACCAATTGATGTCAAAAAAAATGATACTATAAAAATAACTGGTCCAAAACAAACTCCTTCCACAAAAGATGAAATTCAAGTAACTTATGCTGGAATTGTTGATGATATCCCCATCGGTTCAGCAATTTTAATTGATGATGGTCACTTAAAACTCATTGTTGGCGATAAAACAGAAGACGCATTAATTTGTCACGTTGAAAATGATGGATATATTAAGAAGAAAAAAAGTGTCAATATTCCTGATGTTTCAACAAATTTACCTTCGTTAACTGAAAAAGACATTAAATTTATTCGATGGGCTGCAAAACATAAATTAGATTTTATTGCACATTCATTTGTACGAAATAAACAAGATGTCTTAGATGTCCAAAAAATTCTGGATGAAGAAAAAAGCGATATGGGTATTATCTCCAAAATTGAGAATAGAGAGGGTGTTGATAATATCGAAGAAATATTGGATGTATCGTATGGTGTGATGGTTGCACGAGGTGACTTAGGTATTGAAATCCCTGCTTCTGAAATCCCATTAATTCAAAAACGATTAATTGAAGCCTGTGTGAAACGTTCAAAACCAGTTATCACTGCGACTCATATGTTAGAAAGTATGATTGAAAATCCTCGAGCAACTCGGGCAGAAGTCAGTGATGTTGCAAATGCGATATTGGACGGAACAAGTGCAATAATGTTGAGCGGGGAAACTGCGTATGGGAATTACCCCGTTGAAGCAGTCAAAACAATGTCTGAAATTTCACTCCATCTTAAAGAACGAAAAGTTGCAACAAATCCATTGGGTGTAAAAATGACATTGGATACGCCACATAAGGTATTAGCGCAATCTGCAGTAGATGCAGCGCTAAATTTAAACGCTAAAGCTATTATTGTACCAAGCGTGACTGGAAAAGCCGCAAGATTTATTTCATCACTCAGAAGCCGAAAACCAGTTTATGCGCAATGTTACAAAGACGATGTCATGCGAAAATTATCGTTGTCACATGGTATCAGAGTCAGTCATATTGATGAGTGTTCTACAACTGATGCACTCGTATATAATTGTGTTATCGAATTGCTTGAGCGAAATGAAGTACAAGATGAGGATTTAGTGGTTATTGTTGCAGGAACACCATATCCAAATCCGCAGAAAAGTCATTTCTTAGAAATTGCAAAAGTCAAAGACGTTCTTGCAGAATATAAATAGGCCATTTTTGGTCTTTTTTTCTTTTTTTCACTGGTCAACCTCCCAGAAGTTTTATATACGATTTCATATTCTCTTATAATATGGACGATACATTCGCAGCGGAATATCATGAGTATGAACAACAGTTATTGCAACTTCCTGCGCAGCTAGAGTATGGTCAAACACTTATTCCAAAAATTGAAAAAGAAAAACCAATTGATAAAATAGTCTTTGTTGGAATGGGCGGAAGCGGTTTCATTGGAGATTTTTGTCAAGCACTTTGTCAAGATCTTACAGATATTCCGATTATAGTACTCAAAGATTCGCATGCACACTCATACATCACCGAAAATTCACTTGTCTTTATTTTAAGTTATTCAGGAAATACACAAGAAACAATTGAAGTATATAGGAGAGTAATGCAGCGAAAAGCGGTCGTCTTTAGTTTTAGTTCGGGCGGAAAAATCGAACAATTGTCTCATATGTATGATAATACATATATCAAAATTCCATCAGGTTTACAACCACGTCAATCAATAGGATATTTTCTTCCCTCAATACTATCAATACTGTCAACATACACAGAGATACCATCCTTTGAGGCAGACTTACATGTTACAATTCAATCCGTGAAAAAAAATATTTTTCAAGAGTATGCCAAAGACTTGTATGAAAAAATCCAGGATACGACACCCATTATGTATGGCGCACGAACATTTGCACCACTTGCCTACGTTTGGAAAACCCAATTACAAGAAACAGCAAAGCAACCTGCATTTTCTCACGTAATGCCTGAGTGTTTTCATAATGAATTGATGATGCTTGACTCACAAACCGCAAAAGAGCAATTTAGTTATCTTATATTGCATGACTCTGGACAGAATGATAAAACACTGACAAAAAAAATATCGTCATTTTACTCATTATTAAAGGAAAAAAAATGTGTTTGTCAAGAAATTAAGATTCGGGGAGAAAATTCTTTGAGCCGAATGATATCAGCATACTATTTAGGTGAATGGTTTGCACTTATCTGTGCACAAAAACGATTACAAAATCCTCTTTCAGTTAAAACAATAGAAGATTTTAAGCAGAAGACGAAATAGTCTACGCAAAAATCAGACTCTTTTTAAACGAACTCTTTTATGTCCGTAACCACAATATATTGTGTTATTTTTAATTCTCAACACTGTATCTTGTGTTTTATATGTTTCAGTTTGGAAAACTATATAAATGATTATCTCAAAAAGTGATATACAAAAAGGTATAAAAATGGCACTTTCAGTAATAAAGAGAAATGGAGAAATTGTCGACTTTGATATAAGTCGAATAAAAAGCGCAATACAACGAGCAGTACGCGGTTCTGGTTCATCCTTGGATGAGAATTTATTGGAAAAACTTGTTTCTGACATCGAAAAAGAAATTGAAGTTCGATTTACAGAGATGTTTCCAAATGTTGAAAATATTCAGGACATTATTGAAAAACATTTAATGAAAAATGAATGTTATGAAATTTCAAAACACTATATCTTGTATCGAGCTGAAAGACAAAAACTTCGAGAAAAAGAGAAAAAAGAAAATATAGAAAAATCTCTTCTTGGAAAACTTACTGTTGTCAAACGAGACGGAACAAAAGTTATATTTGATCCAAAAAAAGTCAAAGATACCATTGCTCGAGTTTCAAAAGGATATGAAAATGATATATCTCCACAACTTATTACAAAAGAAGTCACAAATAATATTTTTGATGGGGTAAAATCCTCAGATATTGAAAAAGCACTTATTTTATCAGCAAGTTCGTTTATAGAACGAGATCCAGCATATAGTTATGTTGCAGGTCGTTTATTTTTGCAGAAAATTTACAAAGAAGTTATTGGACAATCAGTCACACAAGAATATCTTCCATTTTCATATAGGGAAACATTTGTCTCCAATATTAAAGAGGGAGTCAAACATGGTTTATTAGATAAACGTTTATTAGAATTTGACTTAGAACAGCTGTCCTATGGTTTGAAACTTGAGCGTGATGATAAATTACAATACATGAGTGTACAAACATTATACGAACGATACTTTCAAAAATGGGAGAATAAGCGAATTGAACTTCCACAAGGGTTTTGGATGCGTGTTGCAATGGGTCTTGCAATCAATGAAAAAGATAAGGAAGAAAAAGCACTTGAGTTTTATGAAGTACTCTCAACATTACGATTTGTTTCATCAACACCAACATTGTTCCACTCAGGAACATCATATTCGCAGTTAAGTTCCTGTTATTTAACCACGGTTCAAGATGACTTGCATGATATTTTCAAAAGTTATAGTGATAATGCGAAATTATCAAAATGGTCTGGTGGACTTGGAAATGATTGGTCGAATATTCGAGCAACAGGTGCTTGGATTAAATCAACAAATGTTGAAAGTCAAGGGGTAATACCATTCTTAAAAATTGCAAACGATGTTACTGCCGCAATTAATAGAAGTGGAAAACGAAGAGGTGCAACATGTGCATATTTAGAAACATGGCATTTGGATGTTGAAGACTTTTTGGATTTACGAAAAAACACGGGTGATGATCGACGTCGAGCTCATGATATGAATACTGCTAATTGGATTCCTGATTTATTTATGAAGCGAGTTCTTGCAGATGAATCGTGGACATTATTTTCTCCAGAAGAAGTCGCTGACCTTCACCATTTATATGGAAAAGAATTTGAAAAAGCATATGAACAATATGAGAAAAAAGCACAGAATGGAGAGATTAAAAAACATAAAACAATTCCTGCTAAAAAACTCTGGCGTAAGATGATTTCGATGTTGTTTGAAACAGGACATCCTTGGATGACATTCAAAGATCCTTGTAATATCAGATCTCCGCAGGATCATGCGGGCGTAATTCATAGTTCCAATTTGTGTACGGAAATTACATTAAATACATCACAGGATGAAGTTGCTGTGTGTAATCTAGGGTCATTGAATTTATCAGAATTTGTCAAAGATGGAAAAGTTGATGATGCATTATTGCAAAAAACAATTGCAACTGCAGTTCGTATGTTAGATAATGTCATAGATATCAATTACTATCCAATCCCGGAAGCAAAAAATTCAAACATGAAACACCGACCTGTTGGATTAGGTATCATGGGATTACAGGATGTATTCTTCAAGTTGGATTTACCATTTGATTCTCAAGCTGCACTTGAATTATCCGATTCCTTGATGGAGAAAATCTCTTATCACGCAATACTTGGTTCATCTAAACTTGCAAAAGAAAAAGGTGCATATGAGTCTTACAAAGGGTCAAAGTGGGATAGAGATATCTTTCCAATTGATAGTTTGAAATTATTAGAAGAAGAGCGAGGAATGAAAATTGATATTTCTCATGAAGAGCGACTTGATTGGAGTGAAGTTCGAACACATGTCAAACAATATGGTATGCGAAATTCCAATGTAATGGCTATAGCTCCAACAGCAACAATTTCTACAATTTCAGGTTGTCTTCCATGTATTGAACCAATTTACAAAAATATTTATGTGAAGTCTAACATGAGTGGAGAATTTACTATTGTGAATCCTTACTTAATTGAAGACTTAAAGAAAGAAAAATTATGGAATCAAGATATGTTGGACAAACTCAAGTATTATGACGGGGATGTATCATTGATTGCTGAAATTCCTGATGAGTTAAAAGAATTATACAAAGAAGCATTTGATGTACCATTTGAAATATCCATAAAACATAATGCGTTGCGACAGAAATGGATTGATCAAAGTCAGTCATTTAATTTATTCATAAAAGGAACGTCTGGATCAAAGATTAGTCAAGCGTATACATTAGCCTGGAAATTAGGATTGAAAACGACGTACTATCTTCGATCACTTGGGGCAACACAAATTGAAAAATCAACGCTAGGAACAAAGTATGGCTTCACACAAAAACGAGAGTATGAAGACTCCAAAAAAGAGCAACCTGCTCAAACACAGAATCAACCTAAAGCATGTTTAATCACAGATCCTGATTGTGAGGCATGTCAATAAAATTATACGAAGAGGATAAGAAAATGGGAATAATAAATTTAGACGGTGGAACAGATCCAAATAAAATATTGCCGATGAAGTATAAATGGGCAAGACAACATTACAAAGATGGTGTAGCAAATAACTGGACTCCTGAAGAAATTGGAATGCAAAAAGATGTAGAGCAGTGGAAGTCCGATACAGTATTAACTGATTCAATGAGACGATTAATTCTATGGAATCTCGGTTTTTTTTCAACAGCTGAAAGTTTAACAGCAAATAATATTGTATTAGCTGTATATCGAAATGTTTCAAACCCAGAATGCCGACAATACATGTTGCGACAAGCATTTGAAGAAGCAATTCATACAGATACATTTATTTATTGTTGTGATACATTAGGTCTAGATCCTGATGAAATCTATAATATGTATAATACCATTCCATCAATTAAAGAAAAAGATGATTTTGTTGTTGAATTAACAAAGAGCGTATTAGATCCAACATTCTTGGCTGATACAGAAGAAAATATTCAAAAATTCGTCCATGATCTTATTGGATACTATGTCATTATGGAAGGTATTTTCTTTTATGCTGGATTTGCAATGATGTTGGCATTAAAACGACAAAACTTAATGGTAGGTGTTGGAGAACAATTTGAGTTTATCATGCGTGATGAAAGTGTACATTTGGCATTTGGATGTGACTTAATTAATACAATCAAAAAAGAACATCCGAATATCTGGTCGCAATCATTCCAAGACGAAATTGTTTCACTTATTAAAAAGTCAGTTGAGCTTGAGTGTACATATG
>JBLKOV010000005.1:0-11931 GCA_047603085.1 Candidatus Woesearchaeota archaeon | reverse complement strand
TCTGCGTACCATTCGCAAAATTCAATACTGTATGCTCGTGCGTAACAAGAGGAGCACTTGGTGTTTGTGAACCACTTGGAGTGTCAGACTCAAACCCAGGCGTCGTCTGTTCAACGCCTAAACGATCGTCAATATATCGAAACGCAAATTGCGAACCTGAGCCATAATTACCTAAACAAAATACTTGCCGTGATTCGCCAATACCTAAGCGCAGATTCAATTCTGAACTATTGCCGGATGAACAGATTATACCATTAATTTGTACTTCAGAAACAGTAATTGGTCGATCACGAAGATTTTGCACTGTAAACGCAGTACCTGATTCATTTGACGCATATTCTAACACTGCCACATCACCAGTTCGCAAAACAATCTCTGCAGTTCGTTCACCTGTATCAGAACCACTAAATCCACCCAAAATACCAATGACAATTAATGCTAAGATAATAACAACCGCTGTTAATACCAAATACTCAGTCGAAGTCTGACTTTTCAAAAACCTCACTGTTTTTCATACATTTGCACATCTTCGCGAATAGTCAGAGAAATTCCGGCTTGTCTAAACAATTTTTTGGAATCATCAGCTGCATGATAATCTTTTTGCGCAACAATTCGTTTTATACCAGCAGTAATGAGTAATTTTGCACAAGTGTAACAAGGTGTCATAAAACAATATAGTGTTCCACCATCAATACTGATACCGAGTTTTGCTGCCTGACAAATTGCATTTTGCTCAGCATGTGTTGTTCGCATACAATGTTGCGTTGTACTACCATCCTCATGCGTCACTTTTTTCATTTCGTGTCCAATATCATCACAATGAGGGATATTGGGAGGAGAGCCAGCATACCCTGTAACCATAATACGATTATCTTTTGTGATGACACAACCACCACCGCCAATTCTTGCGCGATCACATGTAGAACGAGTACCAACTGTTTGTGCGATTTGGAGAAAATAGTTATCCCAACTTGGTCGTTTATATTGAGTCATTGTTTCTCAAAATTTTTATAATACTCACTTTCTTGAATATGTTTTGCACCATAATATTTACTTCCTAGACCCTTTGTATTATATGGTCGTTCGCATGGAGATGAAAGCTCTTCAAACGCAATTTGTGCAATTTTCATACCAGGATATAATTTAATTGGAAGAGGACTTGCATTAAATAGTTCAAGCGTTAATTGAAGCGAGTTGCCTGGATCTAAAAACCCAGCTGTAGTGTGAATAATTAATCCGAGTCGAGCTAAACTGCTTTTCCCTTCAAGTCTTCCAACATGTTGTGCATCAACACCTGTCTCCTCTGAAATAAGCGCAAGTGCAAAAGCTCCAGGATGTAGGACAAAAGAACCATCGTCTTCTACAATAATTTCTTCCATATAATTTTCAACGGATTTTTTCGTATCAATGAGTTCTGTTGTATGTGGTTTAAATACCCGAAATTCATTATGTAGATGTAAATCATAACTTGCCGGTTGGAGACAATTTCTGTCAAAAGGTTCAATTGTAATATGTTTCTGTTCTCGTTTAGCTATTATATCTTTATCACTGAGTATCATACATTATTTGGAGAATGTTGATATTTATAAAATATATTATAACTCTTTTATCTTAGATAAAATAAACTCAATACGTTTTGTAACTGATTGAAAATCAGGCACAAGTATAAGTTCATAACCAAATTCTGTAAAAACTTCTTTTTTTACCTGGAACAATTTTTGTTGGAACGATTCTGACTGGGGTCGTTGGGGATCGTTTTGAAATTGTACTGGTTCTAATAGAAAAACATAGTCATATGTGGTATCTTTTATTTTATCTTTATAATATGCATCTAAATCATGAATACCTTCTACTCGCAAAAATGTCAAGCTATCAAGTACACATCCATCAATAAAATATGTTGTATTGTTATCTAATTGGGATTCTTTTTGAACAAGAATTTGAGAGAGTTTTTGTTGAAATTTTAAGGGTTCAGTCCAAGGAAATAAAGGTTTTTCTTTTTTTTCTTCTTTTTGTATGAGTTCACGAGCATATTCATGAATGACATGATATCCGCGCTTTTCTAATTCCGATACAAGTGTGCTTTTGCCACTACAAATACTTCCAGTAATAACAATTTTCATAGTATTTCAGTCCGTATACAAAGGAAACTTTTTACAGAGCTCAGTTACTTCCTTTTGTATTTCTTGTTTAACACCTTCATTAGTATGGTTTTTAATAATACGTGCAATCCATTGACCAATCTGTTGCATTTCGGGTTCTTTCATTCCCCTCGTCGTAACAGAAGGAGTTCCAATTCGTAAACCTGATGGATTAAATGGTCCTGCGGGATCAAAAGGTATAGTGTTTTTGTTGGCATATATACCAACTGCATCAAGTGCTTCTTCAATATCTTTACCAGTACCTTGCTCTTTTGTTAAATCTATGAGTAATAAATGATTCTCTGTTGCTTGTGTGACTACTGTAATACCTTCATCAATCAGTGTTTGACAGAGTGCCTGTGCGTTTTTTATGACTTGTTTTTGATATTCGATAAATGATGGTTGTAAGGCTTCTTCAAAACACACCGCTTTTGCTGCGATAACATGTTCTAGTGGACCTCCTTGTAATCCGGGAAACACCGCTTTATCTATTTTTTTTGCAAGTTCTGATTTACACAAGATTAATCCACCTCGTGGACCACGTAATGTTTTGTGCGTAGTCGTTGTGACAACATCGCAATGTGGAAAAGGTGATGGATGGAGTTTCGCGGCAACTAGTCCGGCAATATGCGCAATGTCTGCTAATAGATAAGCGCCAACTTCATCAGCAATTTGCTTAAATTTTTCAAAATCAAGCGAATGTGAATATGCACTAAATCCTGCAATAATAAGTTTTGGTTTATGTTCTACTGCGCGTTTTCTAATATCTTCATAATCTATATAACCTTCACTTGTACATTCATATTGAATGATATTGTATAATTTGCCTGAAATATTTACTGGATGTCCATGAGATAAATGTCCTCCGTGATCAAGCTTTAACCCAAGTACCGTATCGCCTGGTTGTAATAAGGCAAGAAATACTGCTAAATTCGCATTTGAACCAGAGTGGGGTTGGACATTTGCATGTTCAGCATGAAATAGTTCTTTTGCTCTATCAATTGCGAGTTGCTCGATAATATCGATAAATTCATTTCCACCATAGTATCGTTTTTTTGGAAGACCTTCGGAGTATTTATTTGTTAATATAGAACCCTGTGCTTGCATGACTGCTTTTGACGCAATATTTTCTGAGGGTATAAGTTCAATACCTGTTTGCTGTCTTCGTAATTCTTGTTCAATCGTGTGCGCGATTTTGGCGTCAACTTTTAGTATATTATTTGTTTTCATTTTTTCTCACATAAATTTTCTGGGTAAATTCTGTAAATTGATGTTCTTCAATGGGGATCCACCCGCGTAATAGTTCTGTCGGAAAATATGTATCTCCATCATATGATTCATGTACGTGGGAAATAAAGAGTTTTTCTACATACGGAATTGATTCCTCATATATTCTTTTTCCTCCAATAACAAATATATTTTTTTCAAAAGTTTTAGCGACCCTAAATGCATCAGCTAATGATTGCACAACATGTATTCCCTCTACGGGTTTTTGTGTCCTACTTACGACAATATTTATTCGTGATGGGAGTGGTCTTCCAATTGATTCAAATGTATTTCTTCCCATGATAACAACTGAGTCCTTTGTTGTGTTCTTAAACACTTGTAAGTCTTCACTAATATGCCAGGGAAGTTTTTGATCTTTTCCTATAACTCCGTTTTTTGCAATCGCAACAATTAATCCAATCATAGTTATACTGATACTTCTCCTTTTATTGGAGGGTGTGATTCGTAGTCAAGTAATTCAATATCCTCAAATGTAAAATCATCTATGTTTGTAATGTTTGGATTCAGTTTCACTTTTGGCAAAGGTTTAGGTTCTCGGCAAAGTTGCTCTTTTACTTGTTCAAGGTGATTTTGATAAATATGCACATCACCAAATGTATGAATAAATTCGCCTGGTTCATATCCTGTTACTTGTGCAACCATCATCGTTAATAATGCGTAGGATGCAATATTAAATGGTACTCCTAAGAATACATCTGCTGAACGTTGATACATTTGGCAGGATAATTTCCCATTTGCAACATAGAATTGAAACATCATGTGACATGGAGGTAATGCCATTTTCGGAACTTTCGGTGGATTCCACGCACTAATAATTAAACGTCTGTCATGTGGTTTATCTTTAATTCGTTGGATAATTTCTGCAAGTTGATCAACTCCCTCAAAGTCTCGCCATTGTTTACCGTATGTTGGGCCCAAATCTCCCCATTTTTGAGCGAATTCATCGTCCGTCTTTATGTTTTCCACAAATTCTTGCATTTTCTCTTTCCATGAGTCACTATATTTTGGATAGTCTTTTGCAAGATTATTTTTTTCTAAGTATGGTTGAAATGCCCATTCATTCCATATTCGCACATTATTATCTACCAAATATTTGATATTCGTATTTCCACTGATGAGCCATAATAATTCATGAAAAATTGCACGAGTATAGACTTTTTTAGTTGTCACGAGTGGAAACCCCTCTGCAAGATTAAATCTCATTTGATATCCGAATGTACTTATTGTACCAGTTCCGGTTCTGTCTCCTTTTTCTACGCCATTGTCAAGAATATGCTGTAATAAATCTAAATATTGTTTCATTATTTCCCCCAGTAACGTTAAGTTATATTGTCTTTATATGAGTTGTGTTTTTGAGGCACTGCCATAAAAACGAGTGATTTATACATCCTCAGGTCAAAACTTCTTTGTGAGATTTAACGAGTGCGTCGCAGGGGGATGTCCCTTACGGGGATGCAGCACAGTTAAAAAGAGGTATATAAGTTTTGAAGATGTATAAATCACTCAAAAAATTGGCAGTGCCGTTTTTGAGAATTTTTTTTCGAACACTTTATATAGGTAAAGTCATTTGCGAATATGATGAAAAACGCAATAGTAATTGGATCAGGTTTTGGTGGTTTGTCTGCAGCTTGCTATCTTGCAAAAGATGGATATACTGTTACACTTTTAGAAAAAAATAAAGATTTTGGGGGTCGTGCACGAGTATACAAAACAAAGGGTTTCACATTTGATATGGGGCCAAGTTGGTATTTGATGCATGATGTCTTTGAGAAGTTTTTCACAGATTTTGGACGTGATTGGAACGATTATTACTCGCTTGAAAAATTAAACCCGTCCTATAAAATGATTTTTTCTCCAGTTGATCATTATGATATTCCAAATAATCCAAAAAAAACAATAGAGTTTTTTGAATCTGTTGAAAAAGGTGCGGGAAAAAAGTTAGAGAAATATCTTAAGAATGCAAAACTCCAATATGATATAGGTGTGCAAGAGTTTGTGTATAAGAATTATAATTCTTTATTTGATTTTATGCAGTGGAGATTACTAAAAGATGGTCTGAGAATGCAACTTTTTCGATCGTTAGATTCGTATGTGAAATCACAATTTAAAAGTCCATTATTGCAAAAAATTTTAATGTATACTATCGTGTTTTTAGGCGGTTCACCAAAGAAAACACCTGCGATGTATTCGCTCATGTCACATGTCGATCTGACACAGGGTGTATTTTATCCAAAAGGAGGCATGGGAAGCGTTGTAACTGGATTTTTAAAGCTTGCAAAAGAACTTGGTGTTACTTGCATAAAAAGCAGTCCTGTCAAGCAGATAGTCACGGAAAACGGTAGAGTCAAAGGAGTACAAACAGAAAAATGTTTTTATCCTGCAGATGTTGTCATCGCAAATGCTGATTATCATCATGTTGATACACAATTACTTGCAAAAAAAGACAGAAAATATTCTTTGGCATATTGGAATAAACGAACAATTGCACCATCAGGATTTATATTGTATTTAGGTATTAAAAAACGATTACGAAAACTGAGACACCATACTCTTGTATTAGCTCATGATTGGGAAAAACATTTTGATTCAATTTTTGAAAAACCGAATTGGCCGAAAAATCCCTCATACTATATTTGTGCTCCATCTAAGACCGATAATGTTGCACCTAAGGGTTGTGAAAATGTTTTCGTATTAGTACCTATTGCAAGCGGTATAAAAGATACGCCTGAAATTCGAAAGGAGTATGAAGAAAAAATATTAGCTCATATGGAACAGCAAATAGGGCAGAAATTTCAAAAGGACATAATTGTAAAAAGAAGCTTTGCACTCAAAGATTTTGCAAAAGATTATAATGCGTATAAGGGAACAGCGCTCGGCCTTGCACATACCTTGTTTCAAACAGCAATTTTTCGACCAGAGAATAAAAGTTCAAAAGTGAAAGGTTTATACTATACAGGACACTATACGGTACCAGGCGTTGGTGTGCCAATGGCAATTATTTCGGGAGAGCTTGCATATAGACGAGTGAAATATCCTCCAAAAGGGTAAGAATGAATATAACTACAATACTCAAAATTAGTCGACCGCGTTTTTGGTCATACACTGCGGGGACTTATATCTTAGGTGTATTATTTGCGTGGTTTTTTACGGATGTATCTCTTTCTCCTTTGATAGTCATTTCTTTTGCGTACTTTTTATTCTTTGGAAACTATTTAATTTATGGTGTCAATGATCTTTTTGATTATGAAACTGATAAGCATAATCCTAAAAAAAAAACAAAAGAATATTTATTACAGAAAAAAGATGCGAAATTTATTGTTCAATCATTATGGTTTAGTGCAGTATTGAGTCTTGCTTTTGTTCTCATACAACCAAATCTCCTATCATCGATACTTGTCGTGTTATTTCTTTTTACATCATTAGGATATAGTATGCCTCCGTTACGATTCAAAGTCAAACCTTTTGTAGATTCTTTTTCAAATGTCTTATACGTTATACCTGGTTTCATCGGATATGCCCAAATAACGGGTCAATTTGTTCCTTGGTATGTATTAATTGCATCAATTGCCTGGGTCATGGCTATGCATATTTATTCTGCAATTCCTGATATTACCTATGATACAAACGCAGGAATACGGACAACAGCGACTGTTCTTGGACGGCAATTTTCGTTTTTGTTTTGTCTCTTTTTATGGTTAGTCTGTGCAGTATTGGTATTTTCGCTTGGCTTTTACTCACTTTTTGCTTTTTGGTTATATCCTCTCATTCCATTTTTTCATGTACTATTTCCATCAGTATCAGAAAAAAAAGTGTATTGGTATTTTCCGATTTTGACAAATATAATTGGTGCAGGTATTACAATTGAATTACTCTCACATATTTTTATGTAATGTATTATGTTGAAAATGGTTTCAAAATTCATAGAAGAAGTTTATGCATTATCAAAGGTTCTTCCTCGAGATGATTTATCTGAGTTTGAAAAAATACTTGCATATTATGATAATCCTCAAAGATCTTTTTCTTCAGCACTTGTTTTAGGCACTAATGGGAAGGGTTCTACGAGTCAATATTTTTCATCTATTTTAGCAGAAACTGGACGAAAAATAGGATTATTTACAAGTCCTCACTTATTTTCGTATACTGAGCGAATGAAAGTGAATGATCGAGAAATTTCAGTTGCACGTATTGAGTCGTATATAGAAGATATATTTGCGACTATGAAAGAACTTGGCGTTTCTTTGTCATTTTTTGAATGTACAACGCTTATAGCATTCCGATATTTTAAGGATGAAGGAGTTGATTTTGCGGTTATTGAAACGGGTTTAGGTGGTAAACTTGATCCAACATCAATCATAAAACCTGAACTCTATTTACTGACAAATATTGATAAGGATCATCAAGAATTCTTCGGTGAGACTTATGAGAAAATTGTGAAAAGTGAGCTTGAGATACTGCGTCCAAATATACCGGTTTTCTGTGGAGAAGATAGGAAAAACATACAAGAAATTATTTCTGAGTATTGTCAGCAGAAACATATTCCGCTTCGTTTTGTACTTGATACTACTCGGATTATTTTAAAAGAGAAAAAAGAGAGTTTGAACAAACAAGAGGTTATGTATGAGGGAGAATATACTGGTTCTCTTATGTTACAAGCAGGAGAATATCAACAACGAAATGCGCTACTTGCAATTATTGGCGCACATTTTTTTAATGTATCATCAAAAAATATTCAACAAGGGGTATCAAATGTCTATATACGGGGTCGAATGGAGTATATACAACAGAATCCACTTATTCTTGTTGATGGTGCCCATAATGAACTTGGTTTATCTGAATTGGTAAAAGAACTTCAAAAACTACCCCGTCCAATCACACTTATTTACGGTCAGTCAAAGAGTGGATGGAAAAAATATATAGCTCAAGATATCATATCATCAGTTAACTCATGCATATTTACTCAAGGCGAACACAAGGCAGAGTCTGCACAGGATTTATTTGCTCGATTTGGTTCTGAAAAATCATATGTAAAAAAGGATGTGAAAGATGCAATTATATATGCTAAAGAAATAACACCAAAAACAGGCTCAATCTGTATAACAGGTTCGCTCTATATGATAAGTTTAGCATTATCGGAGTTGAAACATGACATTTGAAGAAAAATTATGGTTTTTGCGAGAGTTTGCCCAAAAAAACAGAGTACCTATTTTAACACAGAAAAAAGCCCAGTGGCTTGAAACATTTATTCGTCAAGAAAATCCTCAATCTATTCTTGAAATAGGCTGTGCGATAGGATATAGTACATCTATACTTGGGCATCAAGGTGCAAATGTAGTTGCTGTTGATATGAGTGAGCCTGCATTACAACATGCTAAAGAATTCACGTCTTATTTTGATCAATCTATTACATTTGTGCATTCTGAAGGACTCGAGTATATGCAATCGTGTACCCAAAAGTTTGATTGTATCTTTATTGACTTTCAAAAGTCATACTATGAACAAGCTGCAGAACTTGTAAAAAATCATCTCCATGAGGAAGGTAGTGTGTTGTTTGATAATGTTACTCATTCTAAGATACCACATTTTGTGTCACATATGATGAACAATAAGAATTGGGAGTGTACGCATATTGATATAGATGATGGTTTTTTACTTTGTAAACTGAAAAGTTAAAACAAAGCTTTATATGTAAGAAATCATATTTTTTTCTCTATGAATATTATTTTACTTGGGCCTCCGGGTTGTGGCAAAGGAACACAAGCAGAACACATTTGCCATACTTTTCATTTAACATATGTTTCTACCGGTAATATGATTCGAGAAGAAATTACAAGACAAACAAGTTTGGGAAAACACTTGAAAAATATTATTGATCGGGGCGACCTCGTTTCGGATGAAATAGTGTTTGAGCTTATTCAACAAAAATGTCATAACACAAAAAAAGGGTTTTTATTTGATGGATTTCCACGTACACTCAAACAGGCAAAACTTCTTGATGCATATCTTGAGATTGACTGTGTAATTGAATTGCATGTATCAGATGAAGAGGTAATAAAACGAATTTCACAGCGATTCATGGTTGAAAAAAATCATTCGCAATATACATTTCAAAATAAATTTGATGCATTAAAATTTGTTCGAATTCATGGGGGAAACTTATTTCATCGCCAAGATGATACTCCAGAAGTTATTAAAAAAAGATTAGCGGTATATCATGCGCAAACACAACCGCTTATTTCGTATTATGGAAAACAACACAAGATTTTTCTGATAAATGGTGAGAAGTCTATTAATCAAGTAAGCGAAGATATTGAGAAATTACTGCACAGACGCATGTAAAATTCTTTTCGTTTTATCTTTTGCATAGTGATTTATGTATTTTGTAAAAAAACGTTCACCAGGTTTTCGTTTTATAATGGTAAGTGTGTTTGGAAGCGGTTCAAGTTCAATATATTCGCCATTTTGATCAATGAACACATACGATCCTCCCCATTCTTCTTTCCAGTCATCACTTAAATCTATAAAAATATCAAACACTTCATTTTCTTGTGTTTTTGTGTCTAAAAGCATGGTAAAATCTCTATGGGTGAATGTATAGAGTGTAAATGTTGGATTTTTTAGATTCCACAGGTCAAATATTTCTTGTAATTCTGGCGATAGTATTTTTTTTGTTACTATTTCTGTATTTTGATTGTATGAGTATGAATGTGATAAGGGGTCGGTTGTTTTCATTGTTTTGATATTTTTTGATAATTCTTTGAGTTCTGCAAAGTTTTTAAAGAAATCACGTAATCGAATATTTTGATACTGAGTACGTTGAGCAAAAACTTCGAGTATTTGCTTTTGGGTTTCTTTTTTTGTGTATATAGGATTTATGTTCATTTTAAAAAAGTATTTAAACCTTAATCTACAGGATGTAAATATGAATCAATTAAAAGTGTTTTGTTTTGTGTGTTTGATAGTTTTTATTCCAATGGTATTTTCGCAAATTTCATTTCAATCAGTTGATTTGACAATTACTTCAACTGTTGGAGGTTCAGTGTTAATAACAGAAGCTTCTAGTAGTGGTTATGGTTGTTATAATCACTGGTATTTATTTGGCGTAATTTTAGGCGAGCATACAACATTAGTTTCAGATTCAAATACTTTTGATCCATACTGTTTATTGAGAATTAAGGCGATACCGTCTGAGGGTTATATTTTTACGGGATGGACGAGATCAATAAGTGGCGGAAATTTTCAAAGCTCTCCAGATTTATCAAAAGATGAATTATCTGTAGCGCAATTAGGAATACCTGATGGCTCAGAGGTCACTTATCAAGCTCACTTTGAATCATCCACAGTTAGTCTACAAATCCAAAATGACCCTGAAAAAGGTGTTGTGACAATTTATGAAGGTGAAACAGTTATTGATACTTGCGACTATTCTATTTGCGAATATGAATTTCAAGAGAATACGCAAATAGCTTTGGTTTCAAAACCATATGAAGGTTTTAGCTTTGATTCATGGGAGGGCTTTTGCGAAAATCTTCCAATTTGTTCTTTTGAAATAATAGATGATATATCCGTTCAAGCAAGTTATGTAGAGTCAGTTCCTGTTATGCCTCAATGTGGAATTTTTTCAAGAATATATACGTATGACGATACTTCTTTTGGGAACGAAGGTTCATTTTGTATTAACGGTGTTGTTAGTGGTAATCAACCAAATTTTCCACCTTTGGGCCAAACTGTAAATTGGACATGTGTTTCATCTGATCTAAGTTTGAATGTTAGTTGTTCAGCATCAAAAGAAGGATTGTGGGGAACTTTGAGAACAGGGTACGAATTATCAGGAGAGTGTTCAAGTAATCCCGAAATGGTAACTCCTTTGAATACAACATCGTGTCGAATGAATTCGCAAAATTTTGTACGAAGTTCTCAAATTGATGGCGTAACATATGATTTAATTTATTATGCGGGAGAATTTTCTGTGAAACATGTTCCTGTGAGTGGTTCTCAAATTATAGAAATTCAGGCATCTGGTTCAGGATTATTAGCTGTTGAAACATCAGTAGGGGATATAATTCCGCTATCAGAACCAATCATTTTGTCAGAGAATGATGTGGTTCAACGATTTGAACTTTTTCATGGTAATTTTGAATTTCCAGAAAATTTTGAAGATGGAGATACAATTTCTGTTCGGGTATGGCGAGGATTAGAGCGTGGAATTGGAAATAGTATTGATAGTGCTTTACGAGTTAATTTTTATTACGATATCGAAAGGAGTCAAGAATCACAAACTAGATTTAATGAAGAAAGACAAATATTCTCATTTCCTAATCATTTTGGTAGACAATGGCTACAGTTTGGTGAAAATAGAGGTTGTGAATGTACTAGAACAGTTACGGAAACTATAACTGTGCCCGATTATGCAGTTAGTGATGATGCAACAATGCGCATAAGATATGCCGTGGATAATTATGGTAGAGTATATTTAAATAATAATCTCATTCATGGAGAAGTTTTT
>JBLKOV010000004.1:0-12057 GCA_047603085.1 Candidatus Woesearchaeota archaeon | reverse complement strand
TTATCTCAAAATTCGTTTGTCTTAGTAACATCAAATTCTGAGGAAAAAATCTCATTAACAAAATCATTTGAATCTACAATCCCTTATTTATATGGAACTGATGAATTAGTTGTCCAGAAAGCTAAACAATTTTTTCAGTCATCTAAAGGATTAATTCCAGTTGTGGAATTACATATTCACAAAAAAAAAGTAGGTGATCTTTATGGTTGATTTCACAATCATAAGTATAATTGCAGCTGAGTTTATTATACTTGTTACTATCGCAATTTTCTTTTTCTATATTTACAGAAAGCATCTTGTACAGGCTGAAATTGAAACATTAAAAACCTATGAAAATTATATGAAGGACCTTGCAAGTCTTACAAAAGCGCGAAAAGTCTTAGATTTATTTGTTACACAAATAATTTCACATGAAAAATTATCTAATTCAGCGTTTACAATTATCTGTGATGACAAAAAGATGTTACAAAAAATAGGATTTAATATGGAAAAAGGTTCATTAGATTCTATCACTCTTCATCCTTCTTTGCAAAAACATTTTTTACAGCATCAAAAACCTTTTTTTATCAAGAATCATTCCATTCATGAAATGGGTCTAGAATGTGAAACTGAAGATATACTCGTTGCACCATTTCGGTTTGAAGATCATAATAGGGGTTTTGTATTTTTTTTCATCAAAAATTATATTGATGAACAACACCGCTCATTAATTAATGTATATGCGTCGCAGACAGCTTTAAAATTAAAAGAGTTGACACTTGAAGAAGCAAGTGAAACATATGAGAAAAGCCTTGGGAGAATAGAGCAATCTTTTGTGAGAGTATTAGAGAATTCACCGAGCGGATTGCTCATACTCAATGCAAGTATGGATGTAGTATACGCAAATAAATCTGTGCGGACGATGTTTAATCTTTCTACCAAAGATCGAAAAATTCAAGACTTTGTCTCGCAAAATGAATCTGCAAAAGCACTAGAGGAAATGCTTGAAAAATTATTTAATGGTTCTTCAAAACTCCAAACAAAAGAAAAATTTTTGATACCTCTTTCAGCTGAACAAAGCAAAGTTTTCGATATCTTTGCATATCCTATCCATTCTGTTGAGAAAATTGTGCATGTTGTTTTACTCTTACGAGATCGGACAAAGCAGTATCATCTTGAAAAGGAACTTCGGCTAACGCAAGAACTTGCCACAAAGGAGTTAAAAGAAAAAGTTGAAATAGCAACAGCAGAATTAGTTGCGGCAAATTCAGAACTTCGAAAAGCGAATTCTTTAAAATCAGAGTTCGTCTCAACAATCTCGCATGAATTACGAACCCCTTTAACATCAATTAAGGGATATATCTCATTATTACATTCAAAGAAATTAGGAGACCTTAATAAACAACAATCAGATTCTTTGCGTATTGTGAAAGAAGAGGCAGACCGACTTGGAGAACTCATTAATGATATATTAGATTTTTCGCGTTTAGAATCGGGAAAAACCGTTTTGAACGTTCAACCGACCTCACCTGAGAAACTCATTCATTCAGTTATTGAATCATTTACATTAGAGTGTGAAAAGAAGAATATATCATGCGAACTAAAAAAAAAAGATGCTCCAGAGGTAGTACCATTAGATGAATCTAAGTTTAAACAGATTATTGTCAATTTACTCAGTAATGCTGTTAAATTTTCTCCTGAAAAATCAACTATAACATTTACTTTAACACAAAACGACCATTATGGTATTATACAGATTTCTGATGAAGGAAAAGGCATAAGTAAAGATAAAATTTCGCAAATATTTAATCCATTTTATCAAATTCAAGAACATCAAACTGAAGAGATTAAAGGTACTGGTTTAGGTCTTGCAATTGTAAAAAATATTATGGATTTGCATAAAGGCACAATTGACGTACAAAGTCAGGTAGGAAAAGGAACAACCTTTACACTGAGCTTTCCATTAGAGTAATTTTTTTTCTGTAAACCAAACATTTAAAAAATACATGCGAATATCTTCTTCTATGACTGAAAAAAAGGTATTATCTTCGTATAAAACAACTGCTGATATTCCAGTACCTAAAGCAATTATTGATACAATAGTTGGACAAGAGGATGCGGTTAATATCATTAAAAAAGCAGCTAATCAGCGAAGACATGTATTATTAGTAGGAGAACCTGGTACAGGAAAAAGTATGCTCGGTTTAGCTCTAGCTCAGCTTTTACCAAAAGAAAAATTATTAGACATACTTTCTTTTCAAAACACGAATGATGAGAATCAACCACTTATTCGAGTTTTACCGGCTGGTGAAGGACGTAAGTGGGTTCAGCGAGTTCGGGGCGAAACGTCAAGTTCGCAAAGGGGACAGTTTTTTCTATTCTTGATTATTTTTCTTATCATTACACTTATTCCTTATTTTATGTATCGTTCAGAGATTTTTCCTTTTGATGAGGCAGTAGTATATGCTGCATCATTAATTGCAGGTATGTTTTTACTCATAGGGTTTTTACTTGTCTTAAATATGAATCGACGAATGAATGTTGGAACGCAAAAAATAAGTGTACCAAAACTTGTTGTCGATAATAATCAAAAAAATCAGGCCCCATTTTTAGATGCGACAGGTTCACACGCTGGTGCATTGCTCGGGGATGTACTACACGATCCATTTCAATCCGGTGGTTTGGGAACACCAGCACATGAACGAGTTATGGGTGGTATGATTCATAAAGCAAATATGGGGGTCTTGTTCATTGATGAGATTGCAACACTTGCAGTACCAACACAACAAGAATTACTCACTGCAATTCAAGAAGGAAAATTTGCAATCACTGGTCAATCTGAACGAAGTGCAGGTGCAATGGTACGAACAGAACCAGTACCATGTAATTTTATTTTGGTAGCTGCAGGAAATTATGATTCTATGGCAAAAATGCATCCTGCATTACGATCAAGAATTCGTGGATATGGATATGAAGTATATATGAAGAGTACCATGAAGGACACTCCAGAAAACCAATTAAAAATTGCACAATTTGTTGCTCAAGAAGTAAAAAAAGATACGAAAATACCTCATTTTGATATGTCAGCAGTTGAAATTATTGTAGAAGAAGCTCGTCGTCGGGCAAATAAAAAGAATTCTCTGACATTACGATTACGTGAGTTAGGCGGATTAATTCGTGCTGCAGGTGATTATGCAGTTGAACAGAAAGCAAAAGTAGTTACAGCTGAACATGTTCGTCAAACAAAGATTTTATCTGGAACACTTGAAAAACAAATTGCTGATAGAATAATTGAACAGAAAAAAGATTATGAAGTAATTCAATCCACAGGTAATCGAGTTGGTCGAATCAATGGTTTGGCAGTTATGGGCGATGGTTCATCATATTCAGGTATAGTGCTTCCAATTGAATCCACAATTGTTGCCGGTGAGAAAAATCAACATCAAATTGTTGCAACAGGAAAATTAGGAGATATTGCAAAAGAAGCAATCATTAATGTTTCCGCACTTATCAAGCATTTCTTTGGCACTAATCTGAAAGAAAATGCAATCTATGTACAATTCTTACAAACATATGAGGGTGTAGAAGGTGATTCTGCTTCAATCGCAGTTGCAGTATCGATAATATCAGCACTAAAAAAACTCCCTGTTCGACAAGATACTGCTATGACTGGGTCATTGTCAGTACGTGGAACAATTCTTCCAGTTGGTGGCGTAACGTATAAAGTTGAAGCTGCAATAGAAGCTGAGATTAAACGAGTTATCGTTCCTCATAGTAATATGGATGATATTGTATTATCAAAAAGTCAAGCAAAGTCTATTGAAATCATTCCTGTTCACACATTACTTGATGTCTTAGAGAATGTGTTTGATTGGAAGGGAAATACGAAATTACTTTTTGAATTGCAAAAGAGTTTTTCACAATTGTATAAAGACACGCCTAAGTCTGCAAAAAAACGAGTTGTGAAGAAAAAGTAATAGATTTTCAGTACACATCAAATAATAATAATACTGTTTGTGAGTGTTCATTTTGAGCATGTACTTTAGCTCCAACAGTGTTTTGTTCTGCATAATGAGGTATTCTATACTGCTGACGAAAATCTGGATTAGCATTCGTATTATGCTTAATATATGAGAGCGAATATGATGATGGGAATCTTGCATGCATAAAATGATCCGCGCCATCCTCACGAAAAGGAGCTTTTCTTTGAGATAATTCTTTGATAATATCGTATGCTAGTTCTAGTGTTTCAGGCGGAAATCTTTGCTGGGACAATGCACGTTGTGGAACCTGTTGGCGTGCATATGATACACCCGAATAACTTCCATCTATGAGGGATTCTTCCAGAGTTTTTCCTTGTTCATATGCTCGTTGAAACATAACTTCGGCGATTGTATGCGTGTGAGTAAATGTGTCATCTTCAAGCAAGAGAACTCGTGTTGCAAGATTTTGTGGAGAGAGTGAAAAAAATTCTTCGGTTGAGCGTATTGGTTGAGTATGAAGTTGTTCAGTAATGGATTGTGTCGGACTTTGATGAGGGGTACATGCTAAATGGAGCGCTAAAAGTCCATGGGTGAGTATATGCTTTTTCATACGGGGGGAAAAAATGAACTCTTTATAAAAACGCAGGTTTTGAGCATACTGAACATTTATAAATAAAATCATTTTCACGAGTATATGAAATTCCCGTATGAAAAAAAAGATATTTCTCGATTATACAAATCAGGAGTAAAAGAACCTCTTCCCTGTGGTAAAGAGCGGAATATGAATGATTTACTCGAGTCAGGTATTGTCATTATTGATAAGCCCCAGGGACCGACATCCCATCAAGTATCAGCATATGTGAGAGATATTCTGAAGATAAAACATTGTGGACATTCCGGAACTTTAGATCCAAATGTAACGGGTGTGCTTCCAGTTGCACTTTCTCGTTCAACAAAAGTTTTACAAGCATTATTACTCGCAGGAAAAGAATATGTCTGTTTGATGCGGATTCATAAACCTGTACGTGAAGGAGATATTCGACAGATATGTTCAGAATTTGTAGGTGTTATTACGCAAATGCCGCCAGTAAAATCGGCTATAAAACGTCAGCTTCGAAAACGAGAAGTGTATTATATTAAAATACTCGAAATTCATGGACAAGATGTGCTCTTTCGAGTTGGATGTCAAGCAGGTACGTATATTCGAAAACTCTGCACCGATATAGGCGAAAAACTTGGTGTGGGCGCACATATGCAACAACTCGTTCGAACACGTGTGGCATCATTTAGATATGATGAACGTGTGACATTACAGGATTTGACAGATGCGTATCATTATTATACACAGAACCAAGATGAAACTGCTCTTCGACAAATCGTACAACCCATTGAAAAAGCAGTATCTCATATACCTAAAATTTGGGTTAATACTGGTGTGATTTCTCCATTATGCCATGGTGCACAACTTGCAATACCAGGTATAGTACAATTAGATAGTCATATCAAAAAAGGAGACATTTGTGCAATACTTTCCGTTCAAGGAGAATTAGTTGCATTGGCTGAAAGTTTGACTGATGCACACGAACTCATGAATAGACAAAAAGGAATTGCAACAAAAACAATTCGTGTGATATTAAATCCCAATACAAAGGAGGAAAAATCAAAATGAATCAAACAGCATGGGAACTTTCAGAATTAATGCCTGAGTTTGAAACGGCAGCATATACACAACGACTTGAAGACATACAAAAACGTCTTGAGACATTTTTAATGACATATAAAACATTAAATGATGACATGAGTGTTGATTCGTTTGTCCAAATGATGCGTGAGAAAGAGCAGATACAATTTTCTGTTTTTTTAGTAAATCTTCATGCCTATTTGAAAAACTCGCAAGATACGCAAAATGAAATTGTAAAAAAACATCTTCGACAAGCAGATGAACTCTCTACACATGTTGCTAATTCACTTCGATATTTGCATTTATGGTATATTGCCTTGCCAAAAGAAAAAGCATATGCATTTGCAAAAGGGATGGGAGAGGACTCATATGTTTTTTACAAAAAATATGACCTTGGAAAATATTCGCTATCAGCATCAGAAGAAAAAATTATTTCGCTTAAAGATATGAATGGCTCAGATTTTTTACAATCACTCTATGATGGAATCTGTAGTAAGTTTTCATTTGACTTTGATGGAAAAAAGCAGAGTTTAACACAGATGCGAAAATATTTGACGGATGATTCTCGAGAAAAAAGACGGGATGCCGCTTCTGCAATTCAGCAAAAATTCTCTGATAATATGCATATACTGGGGGATATGTATCAAGCAGTCATCAAAGATCATATTATTGAAGCAGTCAATATTCGAGGGTATGAATCCACATTACAGGTACGAACTCTTTCAGAGGATATTTCACAAAAGGCGGTTTTGTCATTATTTGATGCAGCAAAAGGTGCAAATCACATTTTTCAAAAATTCTTCAAATTAAAACAAAAAGTACTAGGATATGATACTTTAGAATTATACGATACATATGCTCCTATTCGATTAACAGAAAAAGAGAAGGTACCTTATGAGAAGGCAATGAATACAATATTATCAGCTGCAGAACGTATTGATTCGTCTTTTTCGCAAAAAATTAGAGATTTAGTAAAAGATGGACATGTTGATTCTGTCTTTTCTGAACATAAACGAGGGGGAGCATTTAATTATGGTGTAGGAAATGGAGTTAAACCCTTTGTGTTTATGCAGTATTTAGAGGAAGAAGACGACATGTTTACACTGGCACATGAATTTGGTCACGCAATACATTCCTCAATGAGTGTGGATAAATCTTTGTATAGTAGTCATTCAAGTATTGGCATTGCTGAGTCTGCCTCAACATTCATGGAAGAGATGGTGATGGATGAAATCTTACAAACAGCATCTAATAGAAAAAAGATTGAATTATTATTTCAACAAATTTTAAGTGCGTATCAAACAATCCAACGACAGATATATATTTCGATTTTTGAACAACAAGCACATGAAAAAATCAGTAATGGTACTACAAATTCTGAATTGCACAGTATCTGGACTGATTTGCAAAAAGAACAGTTTGCTGACTCGGTGCATATTCCAAATACTCTTCAGTCATGGTCGTATATCCCGCATATATATCATACACCATTTTACTGTTATAATTATGGCGTTGGTTTAATCTTAGCTATGCTTTTGTATGAAAAACGAACAGAAAATCCCGATACATTTGCTGAGTTATATAAAAAGTATTTACGTATATCAGGCAGTGCAGGTACCGTTGAAACAGCAAAAGAGATGGGTATTGATTTAGAAGATGCAAACACGTGGAAGAAAGGATTTGATGTGATAGCGCAAAAAGTTTCAGTACTTGAGTCTTTGTGTAAAGAAGAGGGATTGATGTGAATACTGGGTTTAAAAGATTAATAAGATCTTTTTTTTACATAAATTTAATATTAGAAGTTCAAATATGTATTTTTTAAAACACCCTCCTAACAAAATATTTATATATCTTCGCCCAATCACAATTCTATGAGCAAATTTGACCCATTAACACAGGAAAAACGCATTCAGCAAAAATGGTCTGAAAAAAATATTCGAAAACGTATCAAAAAACGAAATTCAGGTAAGGAAAAATTCTACTTTTTACAGGGTCCACCATACACAAGCGGAAAATTACATATGGGTCATGCGTGGAATCATACACTCAAGGACATGGTTTTACGATTCAAACGAATGCAGGGTTTTGATGTGTGGGATAGAGCAGGATACGACATGCATGGTCTTCCTACTGAACAAAAGGTCATGGCCAAACATAATTTACAGGTAACGCCCCAAATTACTGAATTTGGCGAAGAAACATTTGCACAGGAATGTGAATCATTCTGTCAAGAAATGATGCAAGGTATGAATGAGGATTTGAGGCGACTGGGAATTACACTTGATTTTGAGAATGCATATCAACCAATCACATCAACGTATATTCAAGGTGTATGGGCACTCGTCAAAAAAGCGCATGAACAAAAACGATTATATCGTGGTAAACGAACGATGGGTTGGTGTGTTCCGTATGAGACTGCACTTGCAAAACATGAAATGGAATATAAAGAAGTCACTGACACTTCACTGTATGTAGGTTTTGCAATCACGGAAAATCCACACAGAAAATTAGTTATCTGGACTACAACTCCTTGGACAATACCATTTAATTTAGCAATCATGGTGAATCCTTCTAAGATGTATTGTGTACTCAAAGATGGCGAAGACGAATACATTATCGCTGAAGATTTAAAAGATTCATTCAGTCAAGTTTCGCAAAAAACATTTGAGTGTATTGATTCATTTCCTGGTGAACAATTAGCAGGATTATCGTATATACACCCATTAAAAGACCAAATTCCTGCAATGCAAGAATTGGACGGAAAATATGAGCATTTACATACGGTGTTATTAAGTTCAGAATATGTAGACACATCAGATGGGACAGGTTTAGTTCATTGTGCACCCGGTTGTGGGCCTGAAGATTATGAGGTGGGACACAAACATGGGCTTCCTCCATTTAACGAAGTTGAACCAAATGGGACTTTTAGTGAACAAATGGGCGAGTTTACTGGAAAAAAAGCAAAAACTGATGATGTTTTTTTTATTAAAGCAATACATGCAGCTAATGCACTCGTAGCAAAACGGAAGATAACGCATGACTACCCATTTTGTGAGAGAAGTAAGACTCCAATTATCTTTCGATCGACAGAACAATGGTTTTTTCGAACAGAGGATTTAGCTCAACGAATGGTCGAATTAAATAAAAATGTAAACTGGGTTCCACAGACTGCAAAAAATGCATTTAATTCCTGGCTTGAAAATTTACGTGATAATTCTATTACCAAGCAACGATTTTGGGGAACTCCGGCACCGATTTGGGTGAATGAAAAAGATCCTGATGATTATATTGTTGTTGGAAGTCTCAAAGAACTTGAATCATTGGCGGGTTCAGTTCCAGAGAATCTTCACAAACCATACATTGATGCTGTAGTGATAGAGCAGGATGGAAAAACATACAGGCGAATTCCTGATGTTTTAGATGTATGGATTGATTCGGGGACGGCATCATGGAATTGTCTTGACTATTTAGAAAATCCGGAGCAATTTGAGAAATGGTTTCCTGCGGATTTTATTGTCGAAGGAAAAGATCAAATTCGCGGCTGGTTTAATTTGTTAATGGTCGCATCATTGATTATGTTTGACAAAGCACCATTTACCAATGTATTTTTACACGGTTTTTTAGCTGGTGTCGATGGTCAGAAAATGTCAAAATCGCTGGGAAATGTAATTTCGCCATATGAAATTGTTGATAAGTATGGCGCAGACACACTTCGATTATACATGAGTAAAATCAGAGCTGGCGAAGATGTGAGTTTTAGTTGGGATGAAATCGCTTTACAATATCGAAATATATCAATGCTTTATAATGTTGCGCAATTTACATTTGATATCTTAAAAAATACGGATGTATCTGATGATATTTCTGTAGAAAACCTGGGTGTTGAAGAGAAATACATTCTCTCAAAACTTCATTCAACAACTCGTGAAATAACGCGTGCATATGAGTCGTATAATGTACATAAAGTTGCATCGCATGTAGAAGCATTTTTGTATGAGTTATCTCGAACATATATTCAGCTAATTCGTGACAAAGTACAAGATGAAACACAGAAAAAAATTGTGGCACAGACACTCCATACATGTCTAAAAACATGTATTCAGTTCGCACATCCTTTAATACCATTTATCACCGATCAAATATATGAGGAATTGAGTACGTACGTACCAGAAGAAACTTATGAGGACTCATTACTTTTATGTGAATGGCCAATAGTACAAGAACAGTTCATAGATGAGAAAAGAGAAGCCGAATTAGATGTGGTAATGAATATTGTCCAGTCAATCTTAGGAGCTCGTGAAAAAGCGCAAGTGAGTGTTCGTTGGCCTCTTGCTCAAGTTCAAATCGTGTTATCTGATATGGCACAAGATATGTTCGTACAATATGAGAATATTATCAAACAACAAACAAATATCAAAAGAGTCGAATATATCTCTGAGTTTACTGATGTCACATATACGATTAAACCAAATTATCGCGATTTAGGAAAAACATTTGGTGAGGATACTGCACAAGTTGCGCAATATCTTTCAAAGCTTCCTGAACAAGAGGTGCAATCACTTGTACAAAATATAAAACAAGAACATAAAACAAATATTCATATCTCAGGAAAAGATTATGTTGTTGAATTACGTCATATTGTAATAGACGAACAGACGCCATCGCATATTGTACCGGGAAGTTTTTCACAAGGTTCACTCTATCTGTATACTGAACAAACACAGGATTTACTACAGGAAGGATATGCTCGGGAACTTACTCGACGAATTCAAAGCTTGAGAAAGGATATGGGTCTTGAAAAAACCCAGAAAATTCTCTTTGCCGCAACACTCTCAGAACAATTACAAAAGGCATTTGATGCGCAAAAAGACATAATTAGTCAAAAATGTGGTATTGAAAAAGTGGTTTTAAACGGTGATTTTGAACATGAGAGTTCCGGTGAAATTCGAGGAGAAACTTTTACAATACGTGCAAAGGTTGTGTAGATGGGTGTCATACGAGAGATAAAAAAATCACTTGATAGGTTGTATAAGCCTTCGTTGTTTGAAGAAATCTCGTTTACTCATTTTCAATCAAATGTTATTGACGAATCAGCATTTGTCGAACTACGTCCCAAAAACGGTGAGATCTTTGCAGTTGACGGTGGGAACAACACAATTTATCTTAGTCCAACCATGGGGGTCTTTTTTATTCGTGTTGCAGGTGTAAGTAAGAATCAGAGTCAAGTGCACTCGTGGATTTTGTCAGTTACCCAAGATACAACATCATCGTGGAATATTACCATGGAGCAAAAAGAAGGCTCTTTTAACTTTTCATATCCTCGTACGTTCACGCAATCAGATATTGGGTTACATGATTCGCGGGTAGCGTGTGTGAAAATTGCCGAAATTATCAGACGCTTAGTTGAACTTTCTTTTGCTGAATCTTTACCAGGAATTGTCTTATTAGATGGAAGTCTTTGTCCAGGTTCGGATATTGAAAAACCATATCTTAAAAAATTGCAACAAAAAAACATAATTGGTTTTTGTAAAACAACAACTGTTCGAACATCATCATATAAACCAATTTCTTTAGTATTAATGAAAAAAGTTCCGCCATCAATGAATGCCTGGGTGTACCCTCAAGCGTTATACTCTCCAGAACACAAGGTATTTATGAGCTTTGTAAAATTACGTCCTCACGCGTCCACGTGTTTTCGAGTGGATATGTTTCAGTCAGAACACACTATTGATATCTTATCTCAAGTACAATCAATTTCAAATGATTCGGTCGTGATCGGATATCCGTACTACCTCGTAAAAGCAGATGAGTTAGCACGAGTCGGCAATGATGAGATGCAGTTTGTGAAAATGCATTTTTATCAACAATTTGATTCGCTAACGCAAAATCAATTAAAAGAAATGGAAAGTACATTAAACATTCATGATATTCTTGATTCGCTCAAGTATTGAATGCACAGAATTATCTCGCACAAAGTTTTATAAATTCGAATTTGTATAAAAAAATTATGTACGATGTAATAACGTGTGGGAGTGCAACATTTGATGTTTTTGTACAATCGGACAACGATACAATTACGATTGAAACTGGTTCTAAATTATCTCAAAAATTGATAGCATATGAATCGGGTGCAAAAATTCTCATAGATGAGTTACTCTATGCTATAGGTGGCGGAGGAACAAATACAGCAGTTTCATTTTCTCGGTTAGGATGTAAAACAGGATACATCGGATGTTTGGGTGATGACGAACCATCTGATTCTGTCAGAGAATTATTAGATAGAGAACATATTGATTTTTTAGGTCATGATACGAATGAAAAGACGGGGTATTCAATCATTCTTGATTCAAAAGCGCAAGATCGAACGATTTTGACATATAAGGGTGCAAATAATCGCTTGGATTTTTCTCAATT
>JBLKOV010000003.1:0-14890 GCA_047603085.1 Candidatus Woesearchaeota archaeon | reverse complement strand
AAAAGCTGTCAAAAAAGTTGCGCAAAAAAAATCAGCATCTAAAAAATCTCGTTCACCAGCAAAGAAAAAGTCACAAGAAACAGTGGTCTTATCTGGTGATATCTCTGATGAACAAATTCCTGAGTTTAATGATGTCGATTTAGATGATATACCACCTCCCCCATCATTTGGTGAGGAATTGCAGGAACTAGACGTACCAAAACCAGCATATTCACAAGATACGCAGCAAACTGATATGGACGAAGAAGTACCTGAAAAACCACGAGATGTACTCACTGAACCGTCAGACTCACAGTTACCGATAAAACAGGATATTTCAAATGATGATGCTGATTTATCTAAACTAGCTGGACCATTTGAAAACCAAGAAGAGAAGCCATCTTTTTTAAAAAGATTGTTTGGGAAAAAAACCAAAAAAGATACTACTCCATCTGATGAATTAGGTTCAAGCAAGGTAAGTGGTGATGAACAGTCTCAAAATGCTATGGAGGATGTAAAACCTCAAGGAGAAAAACCGGAATTTCCCCTGGGAGAGTCTGGTGACTTAGCAAAGCAAGATGCCAAAACTCTTGAAGATGTTGCTCAATCTGAAGCAAATGATGTACACACTCAAGATATCAAATCCGATTCTCAGAATATTGATGAAGTACATAAACGACAAGAAGAGTATGTTGCAAATCTCAGACGTCGCCTTGATAGCGAAATGCGTGAGCGTGAAGAACATCTAAAATCTATGGAGTCCGAGTTACAAGATAAAGAGTCTGAACTTGAGCAAAAACATAATGATATTTTAGCAAAAGAAGAAAAGGTAGTGAAATTAGAACAAGAAGCACAGGAGTTAGAAAAACTCAAAGAAGAACTTGAAAATAAAGAAATTTCACTTCAGCATAAAGATGAAGAGCTCGCACAAAAAGAAACTGAGTTAAATCAAAAAGCAGAAGAGCTTGAACGAAAAGAATCAGAACTTATCGAATTAGAAAAAGATTTACAGTTGCAAAAAGAAGAGCTTGAACATCAAAAACCTGTTGAACTGCAAGTTTCTGATCATGTTGAAGATGATGAAGATAAGATAAAGGAAAAATATGCTCTTTCAGCACACGAACCTAAAAAGATAGAAGAAAAACCTTCGATTCGAACTGTGCAAAATCCTTCAAAGCAGTCAATACTAGAATCATTACAGGATGCCTATTCAGCTTTACATAAAATGGATATTCCGCTAGCCAAAAAGCATTATGTACAGATATCAAACGATTATCGAACATTCGTATCAGAGCATGGTTCAGATGCAGAACTTCACCAAGATATTGTTGATTTATATAATGATATTAAATTAGCAATGGTTCATCAATAAGGGGATAGTTCCCTTCTTTTTTCTTTTGAAGTGTATTTTTTTCGGTCAAATCTTATAATAGCGATAATTGTTGATGTACCAATGAATAATTCGACAAGAATACTTGGTATGGATATATAGTATACGTTATATAGTATCCAAATCGGTCTTGATAGTAGCTGAGATATATCTGACATATTTCGGATTAGTTTGCCAATACGCCATTGTCCCAATAGTAAGTGCGAGTACAGGAAAAATACTAACGAGAGAACTCCAAGTAAGCACTCCGTCAATAAATATGATTACTATAAAAAACCACACGATGGATGAAACACGAATGATATAAGAAAATATTCAATAAGTATATTTTTAAAAAATAAAAGACAACCCGCGGTATTACAACCACGGGTAGTAATCAAACACATTGCCTATGTGATATAAACACTGTTTTATTTATAAATATACTTACAGAATGCTTTATATGTGATTTACATAAAAACTATTATTCTTTAATTATCTATATAAATTAGTATAAATCTTTAAAACAACAATATAATAACTTAGAGTAATTTTAGATAAAATGCGAAATAATAAGCTTTAAATATTAGTAAACGACTATAATCGTATGAATCTGAAACTCTTTCAATTTTGTTGTATATTACTGATGCTAACCTCTCTGTTTACGGTATCTGCTGAGGAAGCTAAGATCCGCGGGGCAATATACGATCACAATCTAGATCCAATTAGTAAGACTGTTTTAACAATAAACTCTACTCCTGTGCAAACACGTGTTTCGCAGTTTGGTGGGTATCATTTTATCGTTCCGCCAGGTTCATATGAAATTGTTGCAACATTGACGAGAAATGGAATTACTCGAGAAATTGCCCGGGACACAATAACGATATCATCAGAAGGAGAATTTGTCAAGGATTTGTTTATTTTTCCAGATTTTGATATGCGTACAGAATTTGAAGAGACGAGGTTTATGCGTATTACTGCTTGGTTAAATGAGTATTATGGTATGGTCATTATCGGTTTGAGTGTTCTTGTATTTCTTTTCACAGGATACTATAAGGTATATGCTCGAAAAAAACGAAAACAAATGCGTACATTAGACATTGAACAACGAAAAGAAGATGAGAGTCATACTGAATCTCAAATTGAAAAAGATATCGTTGCACTCTTACAAAAAGAACCAAAAGGACTTTCACAAAAAAATATTCGAAAGAAATTTTCTTGTTCGGAAGCTAAAATATCGCTTATTCTCAAAAAATTAGAAGAAGAAGATGTCATTATCCGAAAGAAAAGTGGGCGTTCAAATACGATTCATTTAGTTGATATTAGTTAAGAAGTAAAGTATGTGTGATGAAAACGTAGTTTTTTCCGTTTACGAATCTTTTACATTACGTTATATGGTATATCTGATTATCTATAAGATAGAATTTTTCTGAATGAATACCTACATGAATAGGGTTTACTTTTGTTTCTTGGTATGTATCGGGATGTAAAACATATAGTGCTGGTGTTGTTCGCGTAATAGTAGGTTTGAATGGCGTACATATTTCTGCATTTTTTACATCTTCTGCGGTAATTTTTTTTTTACTGAGTCCATCGAGTGTCTCAATAAGTGCAACATTATGAATTTTTTTTACAACATAATAGGTATTTTCATACAGTACACAATCTCCTTTTGCACATTGAAAACATCTGAGCGTAAATGTTGTTCGATAAATGACTTTTCCTGTTTGTGAGTTTTGCGAAAAATGTTTTGCATCTATCTTGAGTGTACCACCAAGTAATTCTTGCATATGATTCATAAAATTTCTGGCGATTTTTTGGTTGGAAATATCAAAATCAAAGCCATTTACAACTTTTTTTTCTTTTGTGACATAGAGTTCTTTTTCTTGCATATCACGTAATTTTTGACGAAAAATTTTTTCTTGTTCTTCTGTACAATCTCGAAGCTGTATTGTTCCTTCAAGATACGTTGGTTGTAATTTTGCATAGAGTGGAGATGTTTCTTTTCTTAAACTGTAGGGAAGTTGATATGTTTGTGTAAGCTCACGATTATCATACATTCCCTTTAGTGTTATTTCGACAAAACCCTCTTGTACATCTTCGTGAATACACGTGATAGTATCAAAGAGTTGATTATACGTGATACTTTTTTTTATTTGTTGGAGGATATGAGTAGATAAATCTTTTTTTGTCCATCTTTTTTGGTGTCTCACATAATTCGTTTCAGGACAATACGTTATACTGACTTCTTTCTGTCCAACAATTATATAAGGTTCTGATTCGGGTACTATTGGATTTTCTCGACGTTCTGACTCGGTCTTCATATGAGTATGAAGTAACCATAGATTTATAAACCCTTTTGTCAGCATTCAACGTGATGTCGCAAAAACGTATATTTCCCAAAACGTGGAATACGATCAAAGATTTTTGGAAGTTTTTAGCATATGATAATTCTCCATGGAGTATGGTACTTATAGTGGTGATTGCTTTTTTTACTATCGTATTTATTATATTTCCGGCATTATCGTTTATCCTACAAACTCCACTACCCCTTGTAGCAGTGGTTTCTGGAAGTATGGAACATCGAGGTGTTGAACCTTGTATCACGAATGTGAATGGAATTTGTGTGAATCGGGCTGATAGACCACTTCGGATGTGCGGTCAAACAGTTGGGCAAAGGCACTTTACAAGAGAGGGTTTTTGGGATGTTTGCGGTTCATGGTATGAAGAGCATGTGAATATCACCTTTAATGATTTTATACAATTCCCATTTTCACATGGATTTAATACGGGTGATGCAATGGTTATTCGTGGACAAGAACCCGAAGATTTACAGGTTGGTTCAGTCATTATCTTTATTAGCGATACACAGAAGCCAATTATTCATAGAATAGTTGCATTAAACATGACTGATGAGGGCTTGTACATTACAACAAAAGGCGATCATAATGAGCGACCTCAAGCAGGATTTCCAGATAATGAAGTAAATATTTCATATGAACAATATGTAGGAACTGCAATATTTCGAGTTCCTTATGTGGCGTATGTACGATTATGGGTTGAAGTATTACTTTCTGCATTACGATGAAAAAATTATATACTTTGATTTTATTCAAGTATAAAAACATAATATTTATAAATAAACTTGTGTAAAAATTGGTTGGGGTTTTACAAACAGTGTATAAGAGAATCATATTAAGTACTGTATTTGTATGTGTATTGTTCTTCACAATTGCTAGAATATTTTTGCTCAACGTCATTTTTACTTTGTAGTTGCAGAATACAACCCACTAATTCAAGAATTATCGAATTCTTATAGAATAATTTTAACTCGAGATGTTACTATTAGTCAAGATCATGCAATAACTATGTTTAGTAATGCAAATAGTTCCGAATCTGTATATATCATATTCGATAGTGACGGGTTTCGTTCATTAATCAGTGAAGATATTAGTATAACGAGAGATGACAATCAAATGTCGATATTTCAAGGAACTTTCTTACGATCAACTAACTGGCATGGTTTGTTTGAAATATTTACTGAAATAACGCCAAATCACTATCGTCTTGGAAATTATCTGGGGGTTAATACTAGTCGACCAATTCGATTATATTTTCATAATCAAACTAATACCAAAATTAGAATGTATAAACCACTTGTTGATGATTGGATAGATATAAACAGAGTCTGTATAAATGATACTATATCTGAATTTCCGCAGGATGAAACTGCTTGTTATATGCTCAAAGAAACAGGCATAGTTATCTGGACAACCAAATTTAGTGAATTTTTTTTTGAAAGGCCGCAAACACGTAGTCCATCACCGGCTGGTGGAGGTAATGGAGGCGGAGGTGGTTTAGGAGGACCGGCACAGTTGAGAGAATATGAGGCTGAAATATATCAAAGTGAATCACAAATAATGCGAAACTTTACATTTGACTACTATCGTTTTCAACAATTTTTAAACAGTTCAATGCAAAATAGATTGTTAGATGTTATTCTGCTCAGATATTCATATGATTCTTCTGATTTTTCTCAAAAAAAAGATACGAGTGTAGTGCTACCGGTGATCAAAAATATTCTAGCAATTGTGAAGAACAATATACGCAATATTATTTTGACTTTTATTATTTTGACTTTTTTAAGTTTATTACTAAAACTTACCTATATGTATTACACTGAGCCATTACGGAGACGATTACGAAAAATGCTCCTTCAACGTCTCAGGCATGAATATGCAAAAAAATTAAAAAAAATCAGTTCGAGTATACAAAAAATCCGTAATACATAAAATATGATGTGTAATCCAGACTAATACATATGCAAATTTTAAAATTAAATGATTTATGTGCTATTCCAAACACATACTTTTTTAAATAACACGCATTAATCCATGAATATGAAATTTGATCCAAAAACTGGTAAACTAATTTTACCTGGGAAAATTGAAAAAAATGTTGAAAATGTTCAATCTGTTGATGTAGTAGATTCAGAAAAAGATGACTCAACACTTCCTACGTGCGAATTTGACTGTCCAAAATGTGATTCTAAACTTGCATATTATTGGATAGTGCAAACGCGTGCGAGTGATGAACCTGAAACGAAATTTTTGAAATGTGTGAAATGTCGATATACTACACGAGATTATAGTTAAAGTTGTATAAAAATTATCACATGTGGGATATTTTCGATTCTATTTGTGACAATGGTTTTACTAAGATAATGAGAAAACTATTTAAATGAGTAATTCAAAAATACAATAAGGGTTAGGGGAATAAAGAAATGATAATAAAGAAATTATGTCTTGCACTACTTTTCGTATTAGTAAGTTTTGCAACAGTTTTTAGTGTATCTTTTGATGCAGAGTTTACAACAATTAATGATAGAATTTTTATCGACGAAATTGCAGAATTCCAGTTGGAAATAAGAAACAGATTGAATTCGGAACAAAGATATTCCGTATTCTCTGCGGATCCTGGTTGGAATGTGTATGTGGAAGGAAGTCAAGTAATTCTGGCACCAGGTGAATCGAAAATAGTTACAGTTCTATTAGATCCTACGTCTTCTCTCGAACAGGGTAGAAAATACGGTGTTCCAATAGGAATTCGTTCACTTTTCCAAAACGAGGTTGATCAGCATATACTTGATGTTACGATAAATAGTGGTCTTTACAGAACATTTCAACCGTCTATTTTTGTAGATGTGGTTGTAGGGGATAATAACGAAGTAGATCCTAGTCGTCCAGTGGATGCGACGGTGCGATTAATTAACCGTAACAGATTAGATATTCAAGAGTTAGAAGTATCTGTTGAGAGCCAATTATTTTCAGAGGTATTTACTATTCCATTAGAGCCAGAGGATAGAGTCACAAGAATTTTAACATTTGATATTTCGCCTCAAACACCTCCGCAAGTGAGAAGTTTATCTGTTCATTTAACTGCAGACAATCGCTCATTAGGTGTTGTACACAACATAGAGTATGAAATTGTAGCGACAGATTTACCTTTTGAGCGAACTATAATTGAACAAAGAGATTCTTTGCTGCAATTTGTGTACAAAGCAAATTTTACAAATATTGGTAATGTAGAATCAAGCGAAGTCATCTCTTTTGAATCTTCAAGATGGCAAAAATTATTCACGTCTTCAAATTTGCCGATAAATTATGTTGAACAGAATGGTTCTTATATAGCTGAATATGAAATTATACTGCAGCCTGGTGATAGCCGAGTAATTGAAATTGAGAGAGATTATCGATTGTTCACATATGTTTTGATTGGAGTAATCCTTGTAATCATCTTATCAATAGTGTCATATTATGTATTTCGAGCACCTTTGATAGTCCAAAAGAGAATAGAAACGATTAAATCAAAAGACGATGACTCGGTTTCAAAATTAAAGGTCATTCTTGATATTAAAAATAGAACTGGAAAACTCCTGCAAAATGTGAAAGTCATCGAACGGGTACCAAACATAACAGAAGTAGACAAAGAGTTTCAAGTGGGAACACTAAAACCAACAAAAATTATTTCAAATCAAAGTAAGGGAACGCTCGTTCGTTGGAATTTTGAAACTATTGAACCTTTTGAAGAACGCCTCATAACATATACAGTCACATCAAAACTGTCTATACTTGGTGAGATAGACTTACCTGCTACTTTAATTAAGTATGAGACTGAGAGCGGCCAAACTAAAACCATCGAAGAGTCTGATGTTCAGTAAGATTTATAAAGGGTTATACGTTCACTTTTGTAATCCTTCCATAGCTCAACGGTAGAGCGCTTGGCTGTAGGTGAAAATCAGCGAATTGATATTGCATTATGCAAAAAGATGATATTCGCACAGTCAGCAGGACCCGAGAGGTTCCCGGTTCAAATCCGGGTGGGGGGATTTCATCTTTATCTTAAATTACGTTTTAATAAAGTTAGTTTTCGTAATGTACTTCTTATCTAATTTGTCATATCTATTCTTAAACTGTACTCTCAATTTATGATTTGGATAGGTAAAATCGCTTATTTTACAATCAAAATTCCAATTACTGTGAAGTAAAATCTCGACTAATCTAACTTCAAATCCCAATTTTTTTGCATCTTGCAGGATTTTGATGCTGTTGTTCGTAATATTAATTTTAAATTGATTAGAATGTTGCGCATTTCGCGTTTTAATTTCATAGATTATAGGTTTTTTTGATAATTCGATAGCATCTATCGAAGAATAGTTACGTGAAATGAAAGTTTTTTGTTCTGTTGAGAAACTATATTCTTCTTCAATTTTTCTAAGTACATGTTTGATATTGTGAAATGAGGATAAATACACTTTTTTTTGAACAAATTTAAAAAGACATTCGCCTATTAAACCTTTAAATGTTCCCCCAAATTTTTTCATATTATACATAACCCTTAATTTTTAATTTAAGTATAAGAAGTATTCGATATATTTTCTGAAAATAGTTTGGATAATATCTAAAATGTGTTTTAAGCTAAATAAAATTATTTTACATATGCTCTTATGTAGCCTTACTTCCATAAAACTAAAATAAAAAGCTTTATAAATGGGTTGGAATTTCATCACCTATCACAGCAACCTGGTTGGAAGTTACATGCAAAATTTATGCAACTTTATTGCTGTTATTGTGAATGCCTAAGTGGTGTAGTCTGGCTTATCATGAAGCCCTGTCGAGGCTTCGACTCGGGTTCAAATCCCGGCTTGGGCGTTTTCACAAACAACCTCAACACAAAATTGTGAGCCATTAGCTCAGCCTGGCTAGAGCGTCTGGCTTTTAACCAGCAGGTCGGGAGTTCAAATCTCCCATGGCTCATACTTTGTGTGATACATGGGAGTAGGGTATAAAATGTCAGAATCTAATGAAATAAAACGAAACGTGCTGGTTCCGGAGCACATAAAACTTTCTGAAAACGAAAAAAAAGTTATTTTAGACAAACATGGTATTGAATTCATAGCTTTACCAAAAATTTCTATCAAAGATCCAGCGATACAACACTTGAATGCAAAAGACGGTGATGTTATTAAAATTGTACGAATGAGTTCAACAGCAGGAAAATCTGTGTTCTTTAGAGGTGTTATAAATGAGTAAATTAAGACTTGAAACAAATACGAATAAATTATTACGATCTTATTTTGATGAAATTTCACCAATTCGATCAAGTATTAAATCATTTAATGATTTTGTTGATAATCGATTACAAGAAATTATTGAATTAAATGGAATTATACAACCAACAATCATTCCATCAAATTTTGATGAATTTTTTATTCGATTAGATAAAATATCTGTAGGTAAGCCAGAAATTACTGAAGCGGATGGTTCCAAACGAGATTTGTTTCCATTAGAGGCAAGACTAAGAGGTCTATCCTATGCGGCACCTATCTTTTTAGAAGTAAGTGTTCATGTTAATGGTATTCAAAGAGAAACATTCTCAACGCAAATTGGAAATTTACCTATCATGCTTCGATCAAAATATTGTCATTTAGCTAAATTATCTAGAGAAGATTTAATCAAAAAAGGGGAAGATGGTGATGAACCTGGTGGATATTTCATTATTAATGGAACCGAAAAAGTCTTAATTCACATTGAAGATTTAGCACCAAACCGATTCATGGTTGAGTCAAAAAAAATTGGCCCGTCAAAACTAAATGGGAAAATTTTTAGTGAATATGGTTCATATAAAATACCTCACACATTAGAAAAATTAACTGATGGAGTAACATATTTATCTTTTACTCGACTAAAACGAGTTCCGTTATTTTTAGTATTAAAAGCTTTGGGTATGCAAAAAGACGAAGATATTTTTCGTTACATAGGATTGGATGATTTACAAGATGACATTCTGGTAAATTTGTATGATTCTGTTGGAGTGAAAGATGTTGAAAGTGCAATGGATGCAATTGCAAAAAAAGCAGGTATTACTCAAACAAAAGAAATTCGATTAGAACGAGTATCTGATATCTTGGATAGATATCTTTTACCTCATATAGGGGTAACAACAGAACACCGGTTACAAAAAGCACAAAATTTGTGTAAAATGTTTAAACAGTTCATACAAGTTGATGCGGGCGTAATTAGCGAAGATGATAAAGATCATTTTCAGAATAAACGTATTAAATTGGCTGGTGATTTATTAGCAGATTTATTTCAAGCAAACTTGCGTGTTTTAGTTGATGACCTCGTTTATAACTTTCAAAGAATAGTGAAACGAGGTAAATTTCCTTCAATTAAAGTGATAATTCGCGATAAATTATTAACTTCACGGATGTACAGCGCTATGGCTACCGGTAACTGGGTTGGTGGAAGAAAAGGTATTTCTCAACGAATTCAACGATGGAATTACTTAGAAACTTTAGCACATCTTCAGAGAGTTGTAAGCCCATTATCGGCATCTCAGGAAAATTTTAATGCGCGTGCATTACATCCAACACACTTGGGAAGATTATGTCCTGTAGAAACGCCGGAAGGAACAAATATTGGTCTTCGAAAAAATTTGGCATTACTCAATGAAGTTTCGCTTGATGCAAATGAAGCAGAAGTATTACAATTAATAGAAAACATGGGAGTAAAAAAAGTTAAGTAGATGGGGCATAAAATGGTTGAAGTATTTTTAAATGGAAAATATATCGGTGATGTTGAATCACCAGAGTCTTTTGTGACACAATTGCGTGAAGAGAGACGAAAAAATAATGTAAATATAAATGTGAATGTTCAATACGACACTATTCATAATATTGTATATATAGAAACAGGGAAGGGTCGTTTGAGAAGACCTCTTATTGTGGTAAAAGACAGTAAACCTTTAGTGACTGAAAAACATATATCGCAGTTAGAAAAAAAAGAAATTGTATTTACTGACTTAATTAAACAAGGTTGTGTCGAGTATCTTGATGCAGCTGAAGAAGAAAACGCGGTTGTGGCATTTTCAGTGGATGATATCACTGATGTTCATACGCATTTAGAAATTGCGCCACTTGATATTTTTGGCTTGATTGGAAGTTATGTTCCATTTTCAAATCATAGCCCGGGTGCACGTGTATCTATGGGAGCAAAAAATCAAAAGCAAGCATTAGGTTTGTACGCAACGAATTTCTTAACTCGATTTGATACAGATGTTAATGTATTATTAGCACCTCAAGCACCAATTGTAGAATCAGTAATGCATGAAGTTTCACATTATAATCAACACCCGTCTGGTATGAACTTGACAGTTGCAATTATGGGTTATATGGGATATAATCTTGAAGATGCGATTGTCTTAAACAAGGGTTCAATCGATAGAGGTCTGGGTAGAAGTTTTTATTACAACCCTTCTTCCGCATCCGAATTACGATATTCGGGGGGTCTAATGGATCAAGTTTCTATTCCTGATAAAGATGTAAAAGGCTATCGTCTAGAAAAAGATTATCGATACTTAGAAGAAGATGGGATAGTACATCCTGAGGCTGAAGTTGAAGAAGGAGATATAGTAATTGGAAAAATCTCACCACCTCGGTTTTTAACAGGTGGCGATGAATACAATTTAGCATCCAATCAACATAGAGAAAGTTCGGTGTCTGTGAAACCTCAAGAAGGAGGTCGCGTTGATTTTGTTCTGATCACAGAAAATGAAGAAGGAAATAAACTTGTACAAGTACGAATGAGACAACTTCGAATTCCAGAAGTCGATGATAAATTTACATCAAGACATGGTCAAAAAGGTATTATCGGGTTAATTGTACCACAAGAAGACATGCCATTTTCATTAAATGGAACAGTACCTGATTTATTATTTTCACCAAATGGTGTTCCATCACGTATGACATTTTCTCACGTACTTGAAATGTTAGGTGGAAAAGTTGGTTCCTTAAGCGGAAGAAAAATTGATGGTACAACATTTAGCTCTGAAAAAGAAGCTGATCTTCGTGAAGAATTATTATCACATGGATTTCAAGATGATGGAACAGAAATATTTTTCAACGGTGTAACGGGTGAACAACTTACAGCTCGAATTTATGTTGGAAGTATTTATTACATGAAATTAAAACACATGGTTTCCAAAAAAATTCAGTCTCGAGCAAGAGGTCCAATCCAATTGCTTACACGTCAACCAACTGAGGGTCGAGCGAAAGAAGGTGGACTTCGAATGGGTGAGATGGAAAAAGACGCAATTGTTGCTCACGGTGCCTCTATGCTATTAAAAGAGCGATTTGATTCAGATAAAACAATTATTCCGGTTGCAGAAAGAGCAGGTATTGTTGCGACTGAAGAAGAACTCAAGAAGAAATCATATAACATGAGTGCTGATGATATGGAACCTGACAATGTTGAATATGTAGAAGTTGCATATGCGTTCAAATTATTATTGGATGAGTTTAAGAGCTTAGGTATTTATCCAAGACTCGTCTTGAAGAATAAATATTAATCCGGAGGATCATAATGAATTCAAAACTAGTGTATAAAAAAGTAGATAATGTGGTGTTTGGTTTACTTTCACCAAAACAAATAAAACAAATGTCCTTTGTAAAAGTTGTAACGCCAGAATTGTATGATCGAGAAGGTTATCCAGTTGATGGTGGTCTCATGGATTTACGAATGGGTGTAATTGATCCGGGCTTACGCTGTAAAACATGTGGTCTCAAATTAAAAGAATGTCCAGGTCATTTTGGGTATATAGAACTTGCGCGACCTGTCGTACATATTAAATTTATTCCATTAATATTAACATTACTTCGTTGTACTGATCGAGAAACAGGAAGAGTTTTAATTCCTGATGAAAAAATTGAAATGTACAAAGATGAACTTGCAAAAGTTGAATTAGAAGGTGGACTTGATGCGCGCCGAGCAAAAATTAAAGAAATAATTGCGTCCTTAAAAACAGTATCTAAAAGTCCTCATAGTGGAGCAAAACAATACCCAATCACATTAGAAAAACCTTCAACATTTTATGAAAATGAACGCCGATTAACTCCAATTGAAGTGCGAAGTCGGTTAGAAAAAATACCTGATGAGGATTTAGAATTATTTGGATTGCATCCAAAATTCGCTCGACCTGAATGGATGGTTGTGACAATAATGGGTATACCGCCAGTTACTATGAGACCTTCAATTACGCTTGAAACGGGAGAGCGTTCTGAAGATGATTTAACGCATAAATTAGGGGATATCGTTCGTATTAATCAACGATTATTTGAAAATATTAATGCGGGAGCTCCAGAAATTATTATTGAGGATTTATGGGACTTGCTTCAATATCACGTTACAACATTTTATGATAATGAAGTTGCGCAATTGCCTCCTGCAAGACATAGAAATGGTCAACCATTAAAGACTATAACGTCAAGAATTAAAAGTAAGGAAGGAAGAATTAGACATAATTTAGCAGGAAAGCGAACAAATTTCAACGCTCGGACAGTTGTATCACCAGATCCAATGGTTGAAGTGAATGAAATTGGTGTGCCTTTAATTATTGCAAAAAAACTAACCGTTCCAGAAAGAATTACAGAATGGAATATGTCATATCTCAAAAAGTTTGTTGAAAAAGGAAATGATGAATATCCTGGTAGTAATTATGTGATTCGACCAGATGGAAGAAGAAAAAGAATTAGTGATGATACAAAAGAAGCATTACTTGAAGAATTACAACCGGGCTATATTGTAGAGCGTCATCTTATGGACGGGGATATTGCAGTTTTTAATAGACAGCCATCATTGCATAGAATGAGTATGATGTGTCATAGAGTCAAAGTAATTCCAGGTAAAACATTTCGATTAAATCCATCAGTATGTCATCCTTATAACGCAGATTTTGATGGGGATGAAATGAATTTACACATTCCTCAAACTGAAGAAGCAAGAGCTGAAGCGGAATTACTAATGTTAGTTGATCATAACATAATCTCGCCAGGATTTGGTTTGTCAATAATTGGATGTATGCAGGATGCAATCTCAGGAAATTATTTATTAACACAAGATGATTTTACGATTCCTCGAAAAGAAGCAGTCGAAATATTATATAAGATACGACATGATGATTTTTCACGGTTACCAAAAACTGAAACGGTAAGTGGAAAAGATATATTCAGTTGTGTTCTGCCAGAAGGATTTGATTTCACAGGCTTAACAAAAGCAAAAGAAGAAATTGTCATTAAAAATGGTCAGTTAATAAAAGGATGTATGGATTCTGCGAATTTAGGTGGAGGAAAAGGTATGTTGTTGCGTAAGATTCACAAAGAAAATGGTGCATCTCAGGCAGCAATGATGATTGGAAAACTTCTGCGATTAGGAATCGAAGTCTTACAAACATATGGTCTTTCAGTGAATATTTCGGATACCGACTTGCCACCAGAATCCGTTGAGCAAATTAATGCAATCATTTCAAGTGCAGAACAAAAAGTACAAGATTTAATCGCAGAATCAGAAACTGATGATTTTGAAACATTACCTGGACGCACGGTAAAAGAAACGCTTGAATTAAGAATTTTAGAAACATTAAATAAAGCTCGTAATGATGCAGGTCAAGTTGTTTCAGATACAGCTAAAAAACAAAGTGCTACGGCAATAATGGCGGCAAGTGGAGCAAGAGGAAATAATATTAACTTAGCTCAGATGTCATCATTAGTAGGTCAGCAAGCGCTGCGTGGTGGTCGAGTAAATATCGGATATGCAAATAGAACACTTTCTTGTTTTGCGCCACATGATTTAGGTTCATCAGCAAGAGGTTTCATTGGAAATAGTTTCAAATCAGGACTTTCACCAAATGAATTTTTCTTTGCAGCGATGACTGGACGGGATTCACTGATGGATACTGCGTTACGAACACCAAAATCAGGTTATCTTTATAGACGATTGGAAAATAGTATGCAGGACTTGAAAATAGGATACGATGGTACTGTGCGTGATGCGAATGAGAAAATTATTCAATTCAAATATGGTGAAGATGGTGTCGATGTATCTAAATCAGAAGGTGGAATTATCAATGTTAAACAAATTATCAAAGATGTATTAAAGAGATGAGGCGAGAAAATGGATAAAATTTTACAAAAATATGAAGGTGTAT